>JBLINS010000004.1:0-60469 GCA_047639455.1 Candidatus Omnitrophota bacterium | reverse complement strand
ATGAAGGAGGGAGCTAGTGATATTCATATCCAACCCGAGGATGAGTCCCTAAATATACGTTATCGTGTTGATGGTGTTTTGGTAGAGGTGGCTTCTTGTCCTAAGAATTTTCAGGCTGCAATTTTATCACGCATTAAAGTCATGGCTGAATTAAATATAGCCGAACACCGCATTCCTCAAGATGGACGTTTCGAGTTCGATAGGAATGGAACGAGTGCCGATATACGCATAGCAACCCTCCCAACCATTCACGGAGAAAATATTGTTATGCGTGTACTGAATTCTACAAGTTCATTACCAACCCAACAACAACTGGGCTTTTCGGAAGAATTGCTAAACCAAATGCAAAAAGTTCAAAGGGCAGCCCATGGAATAATTTTGGTCACAGGGCCTACAGGTAGTGGTAAAACAACTACGCTGTATACATGTTTGGCGCAAATAGACACAAAACAAAACAATATTATGACGGTTGAGGATCCTGTGGAATATCGTTTGCCGGGTATTAGGCAAATTCAAATTAATACTAAAGTCAAATTGACGTTTGCAAATAGTCTTAGGTCTATATTACGTCAAGATCCGGATGTTATACTCATTGGTGAAATTCGAGATTCTGAAACAGCGGGTATAGCTGTGCAAGCGGCCATGACGGGCCATCTAGTTTTTTCTACATTACATACCAATGATGCGCCGAGTTCTATTATGCGCTTGATTGACATGAATGTTGAACCTTTTTTGGTAGCCTCTTCAGTTATTGCTGTTTTGGCACAAAGATTAGTACGTACTATTTGTTCGAATTGTAAGGAGGAATACATCCCAACTAAGACAGCTTTAGATGATTTGGATTTACCCAAGGATGGTGTCTATTATCGCGGCAAGGGATGTGCCAAATGTAATCAAACAGGTTATAAAGGTAGGGTAGGTATATATGAGCTCATGATTCCCGATCGCCATATACGTGATTTGGTTTCTAAAAGGAGTTCAATTGACGAGATTAGGAAACAGGCCAAGACATTGGGTATGACAACGTTACAAGTCGATGGAAAAGCTAAGATCAAAGAAGGGCTCACCACTATTGAAGAAGTGGTTCGGGTGACTCAAGATGAGTGATGGAGAAGCTAGAAAAAAAATCCTCGTGGTAGATGATGACATGGTCTGCCTTGAAATGAATTCGCTGATTTTAAGTAATGAAAATTATGAAATCATTACAGCAATGGATGGGCAAGAGGCTTATGCCATAGCTCAATCTTCCAGTCCTGACCTCATTTTATTAGATTTAATGTTGCCGAAGATGAATGGATACAAAGTTTGTGGGTTGCTTAAAAACAATTCTCAATATGCCATGATTCCAATCATACTTTTAAGCGCAAGTAATAGCCCCGACACAGAAGAGATCAGCAAAGATGTAGGTTTTGACGCATACCTTAAAAAGCCCGTACAAGTAGATCTGCTACTATCTACAATTGAGAAATTAATTTCTAAAAATTAAGTATATGCCTAATTTTAGCTATAAAGCCCGAGATAAAAACGGTAAGTTAATCACGGGAAATATGGTTGCTGAGACACGTGATGAATTGATGCAAAAATTGCGTGGAATGGATTATATGGTTTCAAAAATATCCGAAGGTATATCCAATATTGATTGGCGTCGCATCAATATAAGCTTTGGGTCCAACGGAGTCAAGCTTCCAGAGTTAGTGGTGGCGATAAACCAGCTATCTAATTTAATTAATGCAGGCATACCTATATTAAAATCTATTCAAATGCTTACTAAACAAAGCAAGAATGAAACCCTGAAAAAAACATTTGGTGATATTGATCGTAAAGTACAGTCTGGAACCAGTTTATCTGAGGCCATGAACGCACATCCAAAGATTTTTTCTAACTTATTGATTAGTATGGTTAGGGCAGGCGAGCTAAGCGGTAATTTGGATAATATATTGATAAAGCATGCTGAATACTTAGAAGGGCAATATGATATTCAGCAAAAAGTTAGAGGCGCTTTGATTTATCCTGCGATGTTATTGGGCGGAGGTTTTTTAGTAACCTTTTATTTGATTACCTTTGTTGTGCCGCAATTCGCTCAAATTTTTGTCAAAGCAGATGTGCCATTGCCATTACCTACATATATTTTAAATGTGGTGGGCATTAGTATAAGGCAATATTGGTATGTGATCATGTTTGTACCCTTGGCGTTGGTGGGGGGTATTGGTGGGGCTATTAAACATAAAAAAACCAGACCATATTGGGACAAACTCAAGCTTAAATTGCCAATATGGGGTCAGCTGGAATGTAAGCTGGAAGTGGTTAAATTCACGCATACATTGGGAATGTTGATGGTAAGCGGTATACCAATGCTACAGGCTTTAGAAACGACACGTAAAGTACTCTCGAATAGCGTCTATAGACAAATTATTGCCAAAGTAAAAATGGCTGTAGAGGGCGGCGCGACCATGTGCTCCGTTCTACGCATAAGTCGTGAATTCCCTGAAGAGACCATGCAAATGATAGAGGTCGGTGAAGAGTCTGGCAATGTCGAGCATATGTTGGAAAAAATCAGTAATCTCAATGAGAAAGAAGTTGCTCAGACTTTAAAAAACTTAATGACTTTAATTGAGCCATTATGTTTGCTCATTATAGGTGCTTTGGTGGGTTTGATTATGGCTGCGATGCTTTTGCCCGTATTAGACATGATGAAGTTGCTAAGGAAGTAATTTTATTGTATACTATTGTGTAGAAGAGATGTGTAAAATAATAAAAAATGCTAAAAAACTTATTAAAACTTAAAGATAGCGGTTTTACGCTTATCGAAATGCTTATTGTGATTATGATTATCACGATATTAGTTGGCGTTAGCTTGCCTCGAATTCAAGGCATGCAAGATGAAGGGAATATTGCTAAGTCTAAAGGCGAGCTCAAAACATTGCAAACGGCAGTTGAAAGTTATTATATTCATAATAGTTATGCCTACCCTGCTGCAATAACGGCCATAACTAGCGCCACACCATTAGTGGTGGCTACACTTCCTGATGACCCATTTGCTGCCTCGGGAACAAAATACGTCTATGTGCGTGGTGGTACAGGCAATAAGTACTATGTCATTTATTCGATCGGTACGGGCGCTAATGGTTCGGCAGCTATTTCGAGTGATGATGTGAGTGAGACTAATGGGTCTAGTTGTATTTATATTTCTAATATGGCGACGGTGGATTCTGCTCCATAAGAAATTCAATTCATCCAACACAGGATTTTCTTTAATAGAAGTCCTAATCACAATCACTGTTCTCGGATTGGGTATATTCACACTGACTCAAGTTTTTTCCAAGGGCATACTCACTTCAACCGATGCAGATCAAATTAGTGTTGCTTTAGAAATTGCCCAAACCAATATAGAGACTATTAAAGATACGGCTTTCGCCAGTGTTATTACTAGCGGATCCACTGCCGACTCAACTTTCTCAGATTATGATGTCACTGTAACAGTTACGGGCTCAGACCCTAAGACGGTGGTGGTTAAGGTTGAATGGGATGCGTGGGATGCTTCTGCCAAAAGTGACGTTGAACTCACAACCTTGGTGTCCGATGTTTAATAAATCGCGATTACCACGTCGTACGCTCGGTGAACATCACCACGTTCTAGCTGGTTTTACTTTAATTGAAGTGCTAATTGTTTTAATGCTACTGACCATTACACTCAGCTTAACAACAAATATCTTTAAAACAGTGCTTCTGAGCTGGTCGGCAGAAAATGATCGTGCAGGCCTCAAAATTACTCTTGAACGCGGCATGGCTGAAATCACGAGTGAATTGCGTCAAGCAACAGTTGTTCGGTCTGTAGCTGGTCGTGATGAAATACGGTATACCAAGGATGGTTCTACATTCTATATATATTATTTTTATAACTCGGCCGATAGTTACGTGCCTCCTCCAGCTTTTGATCAAACTTCTTATGAATTGCGCCAAGCGACTTTAATTGGAGGAATTGACGGTACCTTTACCTATGGCAGCGGATTTTTAATGATACGTGCTATATCGGCACCAACTACATCTGACCTGTCTTTGTCGGGTAATATTATCACGATTGACCTTACGACCATTACAGCTAACGCAACGGTTCGTCTGAGATCTCAAATCACTCCAAGGAATTTATAATGCAATCCTTAAAGAATCAAAAAGGGGTGGTTTTGTTAATGGCATTAATGGTTTTGTCAACACTCACAATCTTAACATCTAGTTATATAGGTGTTAATGTAGTGCGTTCTAAAAATATATCGCATACCATGGCACGAGCCCAAGCTTTGTCTTTAGCAGAAGCGGGATTACAGCAAGTTTTTTATAATTTGCTGAATGACTCAGATTACCGAACAACACCGACAACGGTTGCAGCAAGTTTGGGCGCAGGCACGTATTCCACAGCAGTTGTTAAGGACGGTGATGATTACACTTTAACCTCAACAGGAACAGTGGATGGAATTAGTAAAGTCATTACTCGAACCGGTACGACTGGAACCGCAGCTAGTAGTTTTACTTCTGCAGTTAAAACGGGTGGGAACGATATTAGTTTTAAAGATACGAATGGCACAGTTACGGGCAATATTGAATCGAAGAAAGAAGTCAAAGATACTGATGATATGATACATACAGGCACTATTACCGAAAACTCCACCACGTCTCCACCAGCGCTTAGTTTAAGTGCATATGAAGCTATTGCCGATACGGTGGTTAATGGTGATAAAATCTTTACGGCCGGAGTTTATACAGGTATATGGTATATCGATGGAGATGTTGAAATCGAAGCCAATGTGATTATCGTCGGAACAGTTGTTTCGACCAAACAAATTGAAATCAAAGAAAATGAAGATAATATAGCGATCACAGCAGGCGCCGGCGGTGCAGCCCTTGTTGCCGATAAAGATATTAAAATTATAAAGGCTGATCATTTGGCCATTACAGGTATGGTATATGCCAAAAAGAATATTCAAATTGAGGAATCTGATCATTTGACCATTACAGGTTTGGTTTATGCCAAAAAGAATATTCAAATTGAGGAATCTGATAACACCACCATCACTGGTGCTTTAGCAGCTGGCAAAGAGATGATAATAGAGAGAAACAATGCTTTAACGATAACGTATGGCGCGATTACCCTAGGTCCTTTAACGAGCGTTGTTGGCGGCGGTGCTGGCTTAATCATTCAAAGTGATTGGGCTGAAGCTTGATATGAATTTATTTAACTTCAAAAAAATGGTTATGGGTTTGGATATAGGCTTTAGTTCCATAAAGCTCGCCATTTTTTCGCATGTTGGAAAAACACTTGTTTTAGAAAAAGTAGCTATCAAAGAAATTAAACTTGAAGATAAAGCTCACTTACGGAACAAGCTTATGCTTGAGGCAGTTAAGGAATTATTCAAAGACATCAATGTAAAGAAATATGACTTCAATATTTGCATTAACTCAGACCAAGTCATTACCAAAATTGTAACAACGCCTGTTATTCCAGAAGAAGAATTAAGCGCATCCTTGCGCTTAAACATCCAACAATACTTTAATATGCCTGCAGATAATGTTTACTTTGATTTTGATGTCTTAAATGAGATTGTTGTTGATAACATTAAGCAATTGCGCATAGCGTTAATTGTGATTTCTAAACAAAGTATTGCAGATACACTCAAATTACTTAAGCGCGTAGGTGTGCAACCTACTTCTGTGATTCCAGCAGGCAATGCTCTAAAAAAAATATTGGATTCTTCATCTTTGAATGTGGACCCCTTATGTTTAGTCGATTTGTCGGCGCAACACACAGAATTTGCGATTATCAAAGAAAAGACCTTAGCTTTTTTTAGAAAAATACCTATTTCATCACAAGATTTTACCAAAGCTATGACTCAGCCCCTTTCAACAGAAAGGGGTTCTGTGCAGCTTAGCTTTGAAGAGGCTGAGCAATTTAAGCGAGAGGTTGGTATACCCGAGAGTTTTGATGAGGAGTTAATCTTAGGCAAAATCACGACGCATGAATTGATGTCAATGTTACGTGTGCCACTTGAAAATCTAACTGAACAAATACATCGCTGCCTTGGTTATTATCGCGAGGAGCATAATCAAAAAATCGATACATTGTATTTGTTCGGGCGCGGATCTATGCTTAAGGGCCTTAAGAATTATATTTCTAGTGAGCTTGATATTGAGGCAGAAGTAATTGAGAACTTAAAGAAGCTGAATATTGAGTCTAAAATTGATTTGCCGGAATTTGGGGTCGTTTCTTACGCACGTGCTTTAGGGGCAGGGATGAGCTTGGGTGAGGGCATTAATTTTTTGCCTCCCGAAATTCGTTATAAAACGCAAAGAATGCTAAAGCGATTATTCTTAGGCATTGGGGTTAGTTTGATTTGTTTATTTGTGCTTATATGTTTTATGCAATTTAAAAATAAGTCTATACAATTGGGTAAGCAAATACAAATTGAGAATAAAAAATTTAATAATCTAAAGCGAATTTATGATTCTTCTAAAGGGCATATGCAAGCGGATTATCTTGCGGCGAGTGAACCTTATTGGGAAGATGTGTTTAAGGAATTGAGCCATTTATTACCACGTCACACACAATTGACTTCATGGGTCTATGAAGCGGGACAGCCCATGCTAATCAAAGCGAATGTGAAGCTTGAAGGCTCCCAATCGATAGAGCCGTTATTGAAGCAATTGAATTCAGGGCTATTTAAAAACACCAAGATAACTAGACGAGTATTTTCTGGAGACGAAGTTTTGGAAGCGGTGGGGTTGAGCTTTGAAATGGAATAAACACAAAAAGCCATTAATAATCACATTTGGGGTTATTTTGAGTTTGGCGGGTGTTCACAGCCTCATTTTTAGCCCATTGTATAGCGAAATAGACAGGAATAAAGAAAAATTATCTCAAGTTAGATTGGAGATTAAGCATATTATTGAAGAAACGAATGCGCTTAGCGTACCTAAATACAAATTTTATAAAAGCACGCATAATGCCAAATCAATTATTAAAGAAGTGATTCAGCGAATAGGCGTTGAAGATATATCAATAATGGCTTTAAATGAAAGGCCAGCCACACCCATAGAATTAGAGTCTCAACAATTGCGCGTTATTCATTTAGAAATTGAGTCAACCTATCAAACGTTAGGCAAATTATTAGGAATGTTTAAATCTGAGAATTTAGGGGTATTGTTAGTCAATAAGTTTGACATTAGACCCAGTGTAGATAATCAGAACATCATTCATGCTAATTTGGTATTGCATATACATGTTCGGGACTTTTAGATGAAAGATAAAAAAACCATCATTTTGATTGCATTGACTTTAGGAGCATTGGGCAGTCTTATTTATGGAATGACAGCCGACCCTGTTGTAAAAAAGAGCGCTTCCTCAGCACAGGCGCCCTTAGACAATCCAACTAACTCTTCAGCACACCATAGCATTGATCCAATGCTTCCCGATGTAAACATACATACTGAATTAACGAGGGTTCAAGAACAGCGACCTAGAAGCGAGTTTAAAAATTGGGGCAGAAATCCTTTTGATGTTATTGAAGATAAGTTGAGTGTATCAGCCATAGCCTGGAGTATTGATAAACCAAGAGCATTTATTAATGGCAATGTTCTCTACGAAGGCGATCTTATTCAAGATAAAGTGATTTTACAAATATTTATAGATCACGTTATTCTGAAAGATGCAGATTCAATTGTGCGCCTGGATTTGTAGCTATTTTTAGTCTTGGAAAAACTATTTTACTATTGAACAGAAGTGTCAAACAGAGAGTTAAGAGCAAAATTGCGATTTCACGCCAAGCAAAATTGTATGTCAAACTTATCCAACCAATGCAAATAGCTGCGCTCAAAGCTGTGGGTAGCCTCACATAATAATTGTGACCCGACCTCACAAAGCGGCAAGAGTCGCAGCGAAATCTGATTAAGTGAATGTTGACAGATTCTATGCGTAGTTTTCAGCAAAATTCTTTCATATATTTATTTGGCATTTGCTTCCTCATTCTATGCTTGGTCGGATATGTGTATTATCCGGTTCTAGATTTTGAATTCTTAAGCCTAGATGATGGGCAATATATCCTGAATAATCCGCATCTACGTGAAGGTATTAGTTTGTCTGGTATTTTTTGGGCATTCAAAGCAGATTTATTAATAGCATCAGATTATTCAGACTATTGGCAACCCGTCACTTTGATTTCGCATATGTTGGATATACAGCTTTTTGGTTATAAGGCAGGCGCTCACCATTGGACGAATGTGATTATTCACACTCTCAATGTTTTGTTACTATTTTTCTTATTCAAATCTATAACCCGCGCATATGGATTGAGCCTGTTAGTGGCGTTGATTTTTGCCATGCACCCGATTCAAGTAGAAAGCGTTGCTTGGATCACATCCCGCAAACATATTTTGGCCTTATTTTGGGGTCTGCTCATAATGCACTATTATGTGAAGCATTTGGACAAACGCACTTTTGTTCAGCAAGGAGTTTTGGCTACACTATTTGGATTAGCATTGATGACTAAGGCGACTATGCTTATATTGCCAATCATTATGGTATTGCTAGACTATTGGCCGCTTAGAAGAATGCCTACTTTAAGCATTCAGAACATATTCAAAAATCTTTTTTATGAAAAATGGCCTCTTTTAGTTATAGCGATTTTGTACATCCCAATACCTTTTGTGGGTAATGCGCACGCTATGGATCAGGGGTTGAATTTAGGGCTTATTAGATTTCCTGCAATGATTTCTAGGGTATTTACAGACTACCTTTTTTACGTATGCAATGCATTTTATCCAATGAACCTTTCATTATATGGGCCCGTCGCGCAAATCCACATAGAGCCTTATAGGGTAATTGTGTCGATGATAGGCATGGGGACAATCCTCTTTGGTGTGTGGAAATGGAGGCTAAAAGCCTCCTATTTGATTATTGGATTTATGTGGTTTGTGGTTGCTTTAACTCCAATGCTTGTGATAGAAAGGCCAGCAGATCGTTTCATGTATTTTCCACTATGCGGACTGGCAGTCATGCTTGTATGGGGTATGCGCGATGTATTGTCTAGTCTCCCATGGAAAAAAAGTATTAGCTGCGTCTTAGGGATTGGGCTGATAGGCACCCTAAGCCTCCTTTCCACTTATCAAATAGAACATTGGCGAAATAATGAAAGCCTATATCGACACACGATCAAACATAGGCCTAATGTATTTGTGGCCTATTTGAATTTGGGTAATGCCTTAAAAAGACGGGGGCAATCCGCGGAGGCCGAGAAATTTTATTTGCAAGCCCTACAAGTTTATCCCAATTACCCTGAAGCCTTAATTAATCTCAGCCTACTTTATTTGCAAACTGATCGAAGACAAAAAGCACACCACTTTTATGATCAAGCCATTCGTTTGGGGCAATTGAGGCCTGCGCTAAAAAAACATATGGATTTCTTAAGAAGCGCTTTGGCGCATGAATGAATGCAACTATCAATTTCTCAACTCAAACTTAGACTTAGGGGTCAAGTCTTTGGTTATCATAAAATATGGTATCATAGCCACATGTCCAGACCGCTAAGAATTCAATATCCCAATGCTTTTTATCACATCATGAACCGCGGATTAAATCGTCGCATTATCTTTAATGGCGAAAGCGACTACAATGCTTTTCTAAAATTATTGGAAGAAAGTGTAAACTTGTGGAAGATAAGAGTGCATGCATTCAATTTAATGAGTAATCATTACCACATTATCATAGAAACCCCTCTAGGAAACTTATCACGAGCCATGCGACATATCGATGGAATCTATACTCAACGGTATAATCGACGCCATAATAGGGACGGGGCCTTATTCAAAGGCAGATATAAATCGATTCTCATCGATAAAGATAGCTATCTGACGACACTCGTTAGATATATTCATTTGAATGCTGTTAGGGCACGTAAGTTTAACTGCGCCATAGAAGACATGCATGGAAGTCATAGATGCTATATGATTTTGAATAAGAAGCCCAAATGGCTGACGACATCAACAGTGCTGTCCATGTTCTCAAAGTATGAGTCTGCTGCTAAAAAAGAGTTGGATAAATTTGTAAACGAGGATGAAGACGAAACGCTACTCAAGGTTATGAAATCAAGTAAATGGCCGTCGGTTATGGGGACAAAGGCATTTATGGAAAAAATTAAATCTACTTTCTATAAGAAACAAGTAAAACATCAGAGAGAAATTCCACAGCTAAACGAAATAAAAGATCTTCCTAGTCCTGAGAGTATCATTTCGTTGATAGCCGCCCATTACAATGTTGCAGCAACACATATCACGGGCAGATGTTCTTCTAAAAGGAATATACCTAGAAAATTGGCCATATACATGCTCAGGAACGAATGTCAGCTAACATACAAGCATATTGGATCTTTACTTGGCGGACTAAGCTACAACACCATTGGCAGCGCCTTTTACATGATGAAGGGTGACGTTGAAATTTGGGAGAAATTAGCGCAATCTATACTAAAACCAAAGACTTGACCCCTATGTTTGACTTACAATTCTTTGAATCGAGGACACATATCTCATAATGTAGGTATTTTGGGGGAATTTTGGTTAGATTTATGTGTTTTTTATATGTTTTTTATATGTTTTTAGTTGGTAATATTGATTTGTACTTATTTATAGTGTATATAGGTTAGTAATAGGTAGCATTGTGTTTGTTGGGGCTAATTGGGATTTTGTGATTATGATCGTGATGGCGAGGTATTTGGAGTGGAGAGAAGAGATATGAAATACATGGGTTTGATTATAGGGGTGGTTGTGCTTTTAATTTTTCCTAATACGGTGGTTTGGTCGATGGATGCGGCTTTGGAGGATGTGATTAAGGAAACTGTGAATAGCAAAATTCTTATATGGTCTAAAGACACTGTCGTTTTGGAAGCGATTAGGCAGGCTAATAAAGAGGCTAATAAGACAGAAGCGCAAATATTGGAATTAGATGGTCGTTGGCGTCAGGCTGAAGATGGTGATGCATGGGTGGCGAGTTTTTCAAATAACCCTGTAGTTGTGCGTCTTAAGGAATTTCAGAATAAGGTCAAAGGCAAGCGTGTATTATATCCAGAAATATTCATTATGGATAGACAGGGCAATATTGTTTCTGAAACGGACAAAACATCCGATTATTGGCAAGGTGATGAAGCTAAATTTATCAAATCATTCGCTGATGGTAGAGGCAATGTCTTCATTGATGAACCTGAATATGACGATAGTAGTGAAACCTATTCTGTACAAGTCTCAGTGCCCATTATTGATCCTCAGTCGGAATTGGCAATTGGAGCTATGACGGTGGCCATTAATTTGGATGCCCTAACTGGAGAACTGCTGGGTTTATAAATGAACTTATCTTTCACAACTATACGTAATTTAGGCTTAGGTTTATTAGTCGGTATCATTCTAGCCTTTGGCGTATTTTCTTTTGTTGCCACAAATCGTTTGAATGTGGAATTAGATCGAAATATACATGTACGCGATGCTGAATTGATTCGTATTGAAAAAATTCAAAGTTTATTTAATCGCGTCAACCGCGATTATACGGATTATATGCTCAAAAAAATAAGCGATTTAGACATCATTATTCACAGCGCCGATAGTTTAATTCAAGAGAGTCAGGTTTTGTGTGATGTCTTAGCCATAGAAAAGGATGCTCACCTATCTAGTGCAAAGTCTTTACATTCTAATGCGATAACTTTCAAAAGCATTGCCTTGGAATACGCCCAGTCAACCATAGTCGCACAATCAACAAATGAAACCAGCGATATTGCGCGGGCATTAAAGAAATCGGAACTACTCCTTTATATATCCATTATTAACCTTAAAAAGGGCATTTCTGAAGATTTGAGAGTAGGTGATGAAGCCTTAGTCACGTCTATGAAATTAGTCCGTAAAGTCACCTTTATTGTAGGCGCTATTGGTCTTTTGGCCGGTCTTTTGGTGGCTATTTTTATGGGCAGCGCACTTTCTAAGCCGCTACGCAAATTAGCTAAAGCGGCAACTGCTATAACTAAAGGTGATATGGATCAAACGGTGAGACTGCAGTCCAATGATGATTTGGGCAAATTAGCGCAGGCGTTTAATTCAATGGCTCACAATTTGAAGGTCACCACGGTTTCTAAAGATGTCTTGGCAGTGCAGGCCACAAATTTAGAAGAAAAAATAAAACAAATTGCTGAACAAAATCGTTTAGCAGAAAAAGCCAAAGCATCTATGGCAAATTTAATGGCTGACTTAAAAAGTGAGCGTGAGTTTGCCGTTATATTGGGTGAGGCGGCGCAAAAGGCCAATGCGGCCAAAACTGAATTCTTGGCTAATATGTCACATGAGATCCGAACACCTTTGAATGCCATCATTGGCTTCTCTGAGTTATTACGAAGCACTGAACTCAATGAAAAGCAGGATAAATATGCCAAAACGGTATTGGCTAGCGGGCGTGGTCTACTAAGTATCATCGAAGCCATTCTTGATATTTCCAAAATAGAAGCTAAAGAGAGAAAGCTCGAGAATATTGATTTTGACTTCCCCAAACTATTGGAAGAGTGCATTCAAATCTCTTCGGCTAGATTAAAGAAAGGTAGCGAGGTTGAATTGTATTGGAAATATGCATCTGATTTGCCTCCGCGCTTGAATGGTGATCCAACAGCTATTCGCCAAATTTTGCTTAATTTTATTAGTAATTCGATTAAATTCACGGCCGAGGGTTCCGTGCGTGTGCACATTACTGGGGCGTTAATTAAGGACGATATTTTCAATTTAAAAATTTCTATTAAGGATACAGGTATTGGCATTGCCCAAGACAAAATTGAGCATATATTTGGAAAATTCACGCAAGCAGATTTTTCTACGACGCGTGAATTTGGCGGCACGGGTTTAGGCTTGGCTGTTTCTAAAGCATTGGTTGAGTTAATGCATGGCTCTATTGATGTTGAGTCAGAAGAGGGGCATGGCAGTGAATTCACTGTACAATTAGCGCTGGGAAGTGCAAAAGAAGAGCTGGGGATTGGCATTGAACCTTTAACTTGTGCTCAATTAAGAGGCGCAAAAGTATTTATTGTGGATGATGATGAGCATGCTAGGCATATATTATTAGAACATTGTAACAAGCAGGGCATGCAAGTGTTGGGCAATGTTTCTTCGGGGGCCCTAGCTCTGAAGTGGTTATCAGAAGCTAAGGACTTGCCAGATTTAATAATCACGGATATTTTGATGCCTGGCATGGACGGTTGTGAATTATCCAAAGTCATTACATCTAATCCTGCATGTAAGGGAATTAAACTCATGGCGGTCACGTCTGATGGCATGCCAGGTGTAGCGCCTAAAGCCAAAGAGGCTGGATTTGACGCTTTTTTACCCAAACCAATTATTGAGGCTGATCTTATTAAGATGATTCAAACCACCTTAGGTGATGAACGCAGCGAAGGACCGATTGTCAATCGCCACCTATCCAATGAAGTCATTGCCAAAACCAAAATTCTTGTCGCTGAAGACAATATGATTAATCAAGAATTGATGAAAGAATATTTAGTTCAATTGGATTGTGATTTTGAAATAGCCTGTAATGGCCAGGAAGCGGTCGATAAAATGAATGCGGCCGAAGCGGGTTTTGAACTCATTTTTATGGATCTCCAAATGCCGATTATGGGCGGCATAGCAGCCACTAAGGCTATACGCTTGAATCACCCCAAAATACCAATCATTGCTCTCACGGCATCTGTCTTCAAAGAAGATAGAGAGCAGAGCTTCGCCGCTGGCATGAATGATTTTTTATCAAAACCTATCCAAATCCAATCCCTAAAAGATATATTACATAAGTGGTCTTAGTCACCCAATCGATTTAAACTATATATCGCCACAAGACTAGCTTGACGGGTTCTTTGTGGCTTGATATATTCATGCTCTATTATAGTAAGTCAATGTGGTAATTGGGGTTAAGAGAATAGAATGATATCATTGAGTTGGTTTAAAAAACGTAGAATTGAGGCGGAGGAGCCAGAGGTTTTGGATGCAGGACCTAAGCCAATTACTTTTGAGGAGACGCCTAATCCGCAGGCTTATAAATTTAATGTGCATAGGCAGCTAATGGAGCGGGGATCTATGGACTTTAGGACGAAGTTTGGTCATTTGGTTCAAGGGTCACCTTTGGCTAAGGCTATGTTTGAAGAGGACTCTGTTGACGGAATTTATGTAGCTAAGGACTTTGTGACGATTACGAAGAAGAAGTCTTATGAATGGGCTGATGTGGCGAGGCCTTTGGCGGATAGTTTGGCTCGCATTTTGAGTGATGAATCTGATTTATTGGGTGATGCAAAGAACGTTTCTCAAAGTCATAGCCCATCTGATGACCCCATCGCTTTGCTGATACAAGAAATTTTGGATAAAGAAATACGGCCTGAAGTCGCGCAAGATGGAGGGGATATACTATTCAAGAGTTATGAGAAGCACATTGTTTCTCTGCATATGCAGGGCGCATGCAAGTCATGCCCAAGCGCCATGACGACATTAAAAGTTGGCGTCGAACGCAGGCTTAAAAAAATGATTCCCGAAATTAGAAAAGTGATTCAAGTCTAAATCATTTATTTCGACCCTACCATATGCCTCTAGCACCTATAATTATTAAAGATAAACAGGGTAGTTTGAATGATTATGTGGACTATGTCTGGGATGAGACAGGCGAGATTGCACATCGTTATGGTGGTGTAACCTTTGTACAGTCTGAACGTCAGAAAGATTTGGAATCAAAAGAACAGCCCTGGGCTAAGCCAATACAATTTGTTACTAATGGCCAGGCTAGAGATTTGCATACTGTTTGTATGGATAGCGTAGCCAATGCCCAGCCATTCGCACCCATACTCTCACGAATTGGTGTAGTACGTGCTATGGAGTATTTAAGGTCTAAGATAGAGGGTAGGATATTCATCGATTTTGGTGCGGGCCGAGGTAATTATGGTATTTTGGCGCATCGTTATGGCGCCAAAGCTGTCTACTTTGTCGAAAAATACAAAAAATTTCATGTGGCGGTTCGAAAGAATGCCGCCTTAAATGGCATGGTAGAATATAAAGACTTTCAAATCATGCAGAATATTGCGCGCATTAAGCCAAAAAATGTTCAAGGATCTGTTTTGGCTATGAATACAGGTTGGCAGTTTGGGCGGGAGTATTTGCAAAGTCAGGTCAAAACGGCAAAGGGCAGTGGTCATAAACCTGTTGGGATACCCGAATGGTTAATTATTTCGGGCGGCCGCAAAGAAGAAGTGCATAGACCCATTAATATATTAGACCCAAAGCATTGGAACATTGATTGCCTTGAATTACATGATGAGCAAGTTAAAGATGAAGTTTATGTAACTTTAATTGCACAAGCACAAGGTTTGCATTAAAATAAGATCTTTCGACTACGACCGGTGAACGTTGCCTGCTTGTCGGCAGACAGGCGCGGAGTAGTCATCACGTCATTGCGAGTTGCGCGGAGCAGCAACGCGGCAATCTAGTGTAAGATTAGATATTAGGTGTCAAATATAAATAAAATTGATTAGTTACGGGGCTTAGATTGCCGCGGCCACAAAACGGCCTCGCAATGACGGGGGATAGCGTACCCTGAATAACAAATGAACTTTTTAAAATTAATAGAATGAAAATTAGACCATGCTGAACTTTTTTAATCACATTATAGTTATTCATTTTCCGATAACTTTATTATTTTTTGAATTCGTACTTTTATGTTTATGGGTCTATAAAAAAGATCCGGCTTATTTGCGATTCGCACGTATTAATTTCATAGCTGGATTTATTTTTCTGATCTTAAGTATGATATCTGGATTTATGGATATGGAGGCTTGGGGTGGCTTTAATGGCGTGGGCCGTACGCATTATATTAATTCTATTGGCACATTATATGTTTATATCTTTAGGGGCGCTTATTGGAAATGGGCGGATCCGAAAGAAGGTTATTATCAAAAATACCATCTCTTCACGGCCTTAATCGGCACTTTACTCATATTATTGACCGGTTATACCGGTGGTCGTTTAATTCATTCCTAAGATTAAGCACATACCTATGGCCATTCTACGTTTTTTCACATCACTGCGGGTCGTTATCATTTGTTTGATGATTTATATGCTGCTAATATTCGTCGGCACAATGGATCAGGTGAATTTAGGTATATATGCCGTGCAAAAGAAATACTTCCTCACCTTTTTTGTGTTTCACCCTATAGGCTCTTATCGAGTCCCCGTTTTCCCTGGGGGTTATTTAGTCGGGTTGATCTTAATTGTTAATTTGACGGCTGTTTTTTTGACGCGTTTCAAATTCAAAAAACAAAATATAGGTCTTATTATTATTCATGCGGGCATAATGGTGCTGATGATAGGCGGTGGCATCACGTCGGTATTATCCAATGATGGCTTTATGATGATATCAGAGGGCGAGACTAAGAATTATTCAGAGTCTTATAGCAAAGTAGAATTAGCCATTATTAATAAGTCCCATCCGCTCATTGACACCATTACTAGCATTCCCGAGTCGCGACTTAAAAAGAATACTTTAATTCAAGAGGGTGATTTGCCTTTTCAAATCAAAGTGCAAAAATACTTACCTAATGCGGATGTCGTGATTCACGAACATGCTGTTGAAGACCCGCTATACCCAAGCGTGGACCAAGGCCTTGGGCAGGGAGCGCATGTAACGGCCCTAGATTTATTTAATAGCGATGTGCGGCCCGAACAAGCCACCGCTTTTGTTGAGTTGTGGGACGGCTCTGAGCGTTTGGGTACGTGGTTATTCTCTTTGGTTATGGCGGCTCCACAACGTTTTGAATTCAAAGGCATTGCCTATGATATGCAAATTAGAGCCAAACGCTATTATAATGATTACGATATTACGCTTAAAGACTTCAAACATGAAATCTATGCAGGCACCCAAATTCCTAAAAACTTTTCTAGTGAAATATATTTATCAGATCCAAAGCGCGGTGAAGAAAGGGATGCTCTGATTTATATGAATCACCCTTTACGTCATCGTGGAAAGACTTATTATCAAGCTAGCTTTGGTCAAAATGACACTATGTCCATACTGGATGTGATTCATAATCCCGGGTGGATTGTGCCTTATATTTCTTGCGCTTTAGTGGCCCTAGGCTTATTGATTCAATTCATGAGCCAATTAAAGAATTTTGTTCAAAGGGGTAGCCGGTCCGCTCAATGAAGAAAATATTATGTGCCCTCATTCCACTAATGCTTTTAATTGGTTTGAGCATGCCCATGCTTCAAAAACCCAAAACGATTGAAGCTATTCACCAAGAACAAATTGGACATATCCCGGTATTGCATAATGGACGCCTCAAGCCTCTAGATTCAGTGGCGCGTTTGTCTTTGATTTTAATTCACGGTAAACAAAAACTACGCTTAAAAGATAAACAGTTAAATGCAACTCAATGGCTTGTGGACGTTTTGACCCGCGCTGAAATTGCTGATCAATACCCAATATTCTTAATTCATAATCCAGATGTCAAAGTCTTCTTAGGTATGCGTGACTTAAAAAAGAAAATGTTTAGTTATGCTGAACTCATGCCGCATTTGGCCCAAATCCACGCTCAATCTCAACAAGTCGGTCAATATACAAAAAAACTTTGGTCGCCTTATCAACGCGCCTTAATTAGTTTAAAAGATCACCTGATGCTCTATTCCCGATTAAAAAATACTTTGTTTTCTGAATACCTATTTTTAGACGCTAATCATGTTTTAGAAGAGGATAAGTCTATTATGATGTCCCATGTTCCGGGTTCTGATGGTAATGATTTGGCACAGCTACAAGAGAAGTATGAATTCTCGAGTCGCGTGGCATTATTTGCGCCCATTGCGCCTTTGGAAGGGCAGAGCTCGGAACCCGAGGACTGGCTAAATACAGGCCATAGCTTTATGAATTTTATGCAAACAAAACTCTTTCACCCAGGTCTGAGTGCTTATGCACAATTATTAGATCAATACAATACTCAAGATTGGCCAAGCTTAAATGAAACGCTTAATGAATTAAATCAAACGTCCAATAGCGAGTTGCGACAGGCCTATCAAAAAGCTCGTTTCGAAGTATTATTTAATGACTTTGAGCCATTTTACAAAAGTGTGGTTTTGTACTTACTGAGCTTTATTTTGATTATTTTGTCTTGGCTTTTTTGGCCTAAAGGCTTGGGTCGTTTAGCAGGCAATATGCTTTTGCTAGCCTTTATTATTCACACCATAGGTTTGATTAGCCGCATGGTTTTGCAGGGCAGGCCGCCTGTCACGAATTTGTATGCATCCGCTGTTTTTGTCGGGTGGATAGCAATATTCGTGAGTCAAATTTTAGAGTATTTTTATAAAAACCGCATGGGAATATTGACCGCAAGCGCGATAGGCTTCACAACTTTAATTATCGCACACCACTTGTCACTCTCAGGCGATACCTTAGAAATGATGCAAGCTGTTTTGGATTCTAATTTTTGGTTATCAACACATGTGATTACTGTGACCATGGGCTATAGCGGTACTTTTTTAGCTGGGTTTATGGGCATTGCCTATATATTACGTGGTTTATTCACGACTAACTTTAGCGCACAAGAAAAACAAGAAGCGCATTCCATGGTTTATGGAATTGTTTGTTTTAGTTTATTTTTTAGTTTTGTTGGTACGGCTTTGGGCGGTATATGGGCTGATCAATCATGGGGCCGTTTTTGGGGCTGGGATCCTAAAGAGAATGGGGCTCTATTAATCGTCCTATGGAATTTGATTGTGCTACACTCACTCAAAGCACGTGTGATTCAGACACGCGGATTAATGGTCAGTGTGATCTTTGGTAATATTGTTACGAGCTTTTCTTGGTTTGGTGTGAATATGCTTGGCGTTGGGTTGCATTCTTACGGCTTTATGGACAAAGCCTTTTTCTGGCTAATCAGTTTCATAGTCACCCAAATACTATTCATGGCCCTAGGCTCCCTACCACTCAAAATCTGGCGCTCTCAATAAAACCCTTAGTAAAACCCTGTACCTACATAGTCACATGTCCTAACTCCCGTCATCCTGAGGAGCGCGTTAACTCCGACGTGAGGATCTCACAGTAAAAGTCAGTACCCGCATAATTGCCATGTCCGTCACAAAATGATTGTTTTGACTAATTTTGCAATTCAGAGCTCCAACTCAAATGGCATGAACATATAATTCTGACTACAGCATGCCATTTGAGTGGAGCTTCTTTTAATTACAAAATACGTCAACAATCATAAAGTTCCGGACATGGTGATTATGCAGGCACTAATTATTAATGCAATTACATACCTAAAAAAAATAAAGAAAGTAAAAAAATAAAACTAAATGTGGCGCCTATAGGCAGCGGGCTTCCAGCACCGCTGCAGGAGCCTATGAAAAAGGAGATCCTACAATGCCTCCGGCTAAAGAAATAATGAGGCGCCTGGATGAGTCTAAGAGGCTATCCAAAACCTGACGGTTTTGGAAGCGCCGGTTAGTAGGTAGCCTATTAAGAGCCTTAAAACAATTACGCTAGTATATTTATAAATTGATATATAACACGAGTTATAATCCGAACCATCGACTCTTCAGTCTATCTAAAGGCAGATTCATTTTAAGGTTTCGATCCAGCATTGTAAGCCATTATGCTCTGGTTGAATTTAATGTCTGGATCAACGAGTTATTGTACCGACTTGAGGCGCGCTCTTTGCGTCTATCTATCAATGCTCACAAACATAGACAAAGGTACGAAGAGTTGTATTTATTGGATGATCAAAATTGGTTTCAATTCAAGCATTGGGTGCGGAGAAAGTTCGGAACAAGGTAAGTTCAATAATGAATGCCGTAGACACAGGGCTCAAGGGACACATATATTGATACGTGTATTAGGAAGTTAGAAGTTCCCGAATTTAATACCTTAAGACTCTTAATGGGCTACGCTCCTAGACTGACGCCTCTAAAACCGCCAGGTTTTAGACAGTCCTAAAGCTCATTCCAGGCGCCTCATTATTTCTTTAGCCGGAGGCATTGTAGGATCTCCTTTTTCATAGGCTCCTGCAGTGGTGCTGGAAGCCCACTGCCTATAGGCGCATCATTTTGTTTTATTTTTATACCGCATTACACATACGATTTAGTTTAGTTGTGGCAACCTTGTATTTATTTGTACCTGCATAGTTACCGTGTCCGGAACTTTATGATTGTTGACGTATTTTGTGATTAAAAGAAGCTCCACGCAAATGGCGTGCTGTAGTCAGGATTGTATGTTCATGCCATTTGAGTTGGAGCTCTAGATGACAAAATTAGTCAGAACAATCATTTTGTGACGGACATGGTGATTATGCAGGTACAGACTTACTGAGATCCTCACGCCACCTGCTCCGCGGTGTCTCAGGATGACGGGAGTTCGGACATACTAACTATATAGGTACAGGTTTTGCTGGGTGATTGGGTTAAGCGGGTTGTGTTTTGGGGTGGGCATGCTTATAATAGCAGTCTTATGGATATGATGCAGCACTTAGAAATATGGTTAAACACTTTAGCGAGCACTCCAGAAGGGGCGTTGGCTTTATTTGTTTTGGCTTTTTTAGAATCCTGTATTTCACCTATTCCTTCAGATGTTTTACAAATACCAATGTCCGCGATTCGGCATGAGTATGCTTACTTTTATGCTTCAATTGCTTTGGCTGGCTCGTTATTAGGAGCCATAGTGGGTTACACAATTGGACTTAAGGGAGGCAGGCCGATTATTAAGAAGATGGTGCCCGCCAAATATGTAGAAACCATTGAGAGTTTTTATAAAAAGTATGATTTATGGACGATAGGCATAGCGGGTTTCACGCCTTTGCCGTATAAAATGTTTGCTATATCGGGCGGCGCATTTAAGATTGATCCATGGCGCTTCATGCTGATGACATTCATTTCGAGAGGGGCTAGGTATTTCTTAATTGCGACATTCTTCTTCTTTTTGGGTAAACATATTCGTGAATTAGTCATGGCCAATTTGAATTGGTTGCTCATGTTATCTGTCATCGCCCTGGTCGGTGGATTCATGGCCTTTGCTCATTATGTGCAAAACCGCCCTAGTAAAAAACCTCCCAAGCCCCAATCGTAATCCCCAGCTTCTTTAGGTAACCAATCAAATAAACTCAATACAGCACCATACTTGTCTCTAGCCATATGTATTCAATTATATTGACTTTTATTAAGTTTAAACATATAATATTAATCATAAACTAACATTTATAACGAATAGATTAGGGAGTGAATATGATGCATTTTAAACGAATATTAACCTTGGCGATAGTGAGCACTTATATGCTCATATTGCCAGCTTCAGCAGATGAGATTTCGATATTACGAGATCAAATGCAAGTCATGCAGGCAGAAATGCAGGCTATGCGCATTGAAATGGCTTCTTTAAAGGGTCTAGAGCCGTCACAATTAATTAAAGGCCCGCAAGTTTTTCGGACCAAATTACCGGTTCAAGGCATTGAATTGGGTGGGGAAGTTGAAATTGAAATTGTGGACACAGAGGATGACGTGGCTACCGGTGAACCCGAGCAGCATATGCAAATTGACAAGGTACGCTTGGAGCTAGAGGTGCAAATTAATGAAGACATGCGTTTCGAAGCTGATATAGACTTTGCAGACGGCGGTGTTGATTTGGATGAATATTACTTCATATTTCAAAACTTGCCCTTAAACTCCACTTTGCAAGTGGGTTTGGATGATAGGTTTTTCAAAGGCCCTAGAGGTACAGAGCGTTATCCATTGGCAGCCAATGCTTTTTGGAGGGATGAAGAATTGGGTCTTCTTTGGGAAGCTGAGGTCAATGATGTTTATATAGCATTTTCCTTGTCACAAGGGTTGGAGTTGGATACGCGCGATATAGGCGAGGATGACTCTACGGGTGACGCTTATGCGCTGATTCATGATGATTCGCGTGGAGCTGCTTATAATGGCTTCCATGAATTCTCTGGTGGATTGGGTTATGAATTTGACTTGGGTGAAGCGGGCCAATTAGAAATATTAGCTTGGGGTTTGATTAGCAAATTAAGTAATGCTGACAAGGCCTTTTTGACTACGAGTTTGAACAATTACTCCTCAACAGACGATGATCAAACCAGAATAGGCCTTAACTTTGAATACAGCATAGGTAGTTTGGGTTTAGCCGGCCAATTCATCGATGCTAGAGACGGCGACTTTGATCGTTATGCTTGGTATTTACAACCCACGTTTGACTTCACGCTTCCAGTTGATTGGAAGTATGGCACTGAACAACAGTTGTTATTCCGTTACGGTCAGCTCATGATTGATAATGATGCTACATTCAATTTGCCTGGAACTTGGGATAGGGAAGAGTATACCTTTGCTTTGATTACGCAAATTGCAGAAAACATGAAGCTTAAAACAGAATACACCATTGCTGAAGAAGAGACGGGTGCTCGCGACATCAATAATAATGAGCTCATGCTCCAATTGGAATATCAATTCTAAAAACATTCTGGGTTTTGTCTGCGATTTGTAGGCAAAACCCAGAATCACCACCAAAACACACACTTTTTCCCATTAACCCTTTACAATTTGGTTATTATAGTGTAATTATGTATAGTATTAGATAGATAAGTTTAATTTTAAATAAATTTACCAATAGGTAGAAATCATCCATATGTGGGAGGTCTTCAAATAATGTTAAGTCCAAAATACATATTCAAATCATTCATGCTTATGGCGGTATTTTGTGCTGGCCCTTTTCTTTTGCATGCCGAAGAATCGATTCTGACTATTGGCTCTATTGGAGGTTCTCCATCAGAAGAAGTTATCAAATTTCAGCCCTTAGCCGATTATTTGGGCCAACACTTAAAGGCTGTTGGCATAGAGAGTTGCCAAGTTGTGGCAACGACTACTATGGTCAAAATGGCCAAATTACTAAAGAAGGGCAAGGTTGATATTTATTTCGACAGCCCATTCCCAGCCATTCAAGTTGCTAATAAATCTGGCTCCGAGATATTCCTGAGGCGCTGGAAAAAGGGCGTTAAAGAATATCGCAGCCTGATTTTTACTCATAAAGATAGCGGCATAGAGAATTTGGGTGATTTGGTTGATGAGGTGATTGCATTTGAAGAACCTTTTTCAACTTCAGCTTATTTTCTTCCAAAAGCCACTATATTGAAGCAAGGACTTCAAATGAGTGAATTAAAATCACCTGAGGACAATATACCTGATGGCAAAATAGGCTATGTATTTTCTGAAGACGATGAAGCCACTGTGCTTTGGGTTGCCAGAGGCATCGTTGCCGCAGGTGCTGTGAACAATATTGACTTTGAGGAATTGGCTGGTTCTGATTTGGTGGATTTGACTATTATTAAAGAAACCATTGATGTCCCTAGGCAAGTCGTTTCACATCGAGCGGATTTGGATCCAAAAATCATTAATGCTCTAAAAGATATTCTAGTGAATATGGATAAGACCGAGGATGGCCAAGCTGTTTTGGCAGCCTTCAAGAAAACCAAGCGATTTGATGATTTTGATGGTGACATTGATGCTCAAATGAATCCGATTATTAACTTGGTTAAAGAATTATAAAGTATATGTGACCATTCAAGACCCATGTTAAAGCTAAACATCAGAACCAAACTCATTGTCAGCTTATGCTTTTTATTAACCGCATTCATAGCCACTTCCACTTATTTTAATACCCAAACTCAAGCCAAGTTCTTACGCAAAGATTTGCTTCAACAAGCGAGGTATACCACGAATGTATTTGGAGCTAATGCGACAGACGCCTTAGCTCTGTTTCGCTTGGGTGATTTACGCAAGATAGTTGATGATATCAAAAAAAACGAAAATGTCAGGGCCGCTTATGTTCTAGATAAAAAAAGCCGCGTATTGACTGATGGAACCGTAGAGAATGAATTCAGAGGCCAATATATGGATGACTCCTTTGGGAAGTCGTCTCGCTTTTTGAGAGCGGATGCGATATTTGAGCAAAATGTTCTACATATTTTGGAGCCCGTCTATTTAGGCAAAAATAAAGTTGGATCGATTAGATTAGACATTTCATTAAATGAATTGAATTTGGCTTTGACGCGCTCGCGTAATCAAAGTTTGAGTTTGGGCCTATTTTTTTTACTCTTCGGAATTGTAGCTGCTTCCATTGTCGCCAATATCCTTGTTCGACCTATACATGCACTATTGGAGTCCATTACCAAGATTAAGCAGGGTGATTTTGAGCAACATATTAATATTGATTCGCATGATGAATTGGGTCAATTGGTAGCTGAATTTAATACTATGTCTAATCAATTGGCCCAAAGCACCGTTTCCAAAGATTACTTTAATAATATACTATCGAATATTAATGATGCTTTGATTATATTTGATATGCAGACAAATATCACGATGGTTAATAAGGTTGCTTGCAAGTTACTGGGTTATAGCGAAGAGGAGCTTTTGGGCTCCAAGGCCAAAATGATTATGCCGCCAGATGAGATGTTTAAGAGTCTTCGAACTATTTCTATGATCAAAAAAGGCATTCGCGATTTTGATGTGGATTTTGTCACGAGTGACGGTCGCAGTATCCAAATGCTGTATTCAGCTTCGCCTTTGCGGGACGTGGACTCTAAATTGCAAGGTATTGTGACTATAGCTAAAGATATTAGTGAGCGCAAGATTCAAGAAAAAGAATTAATAGAGGCCAAAGAAGCAGCGGTTAATGCTAGCCAAGCCAAGTCGCAATTCTTGGCCAATATGTCGCATGAAATCCGCACCCCCTTAAATGCCATTATTGGCTTTAGTGAACTCATGCAAAAGACGGATTTGAACGAAAAACAAAGCAAATATTCAAATACGGTTTTAACTAGTGGGCGGGGCTTATTGGACATCATCACCGATATACTCGACTTTTCAAAAATTGAAGCCAAAGAAAGAAAGCTCGAATTAATCGATTTTGATTTTCCCAAATTAATTGAAGAGAGCGCACAAATAGCCTCCGCCCGTCTCAAAAAAGGCAGTGAAGTTGAATTATTTTGGAGGTATGCATCCAATATACCGCCACGCTTGAATGGTGATCCAACCGCTATTCGCCAAATCCTGCTCAACTTCTTGAGTAATTCAATTAAATTTACCGAAATTGGTTCTGTCGGAGTCATTGTCACTCAAGAGAGCCAGGATGATTCAGGCAAAAGAAAGTTAAGTATAGCGATAAAAGACACGGGCATAGGCATACCCGAAGACAAAGTTGAGCACGTATTTGGCCAATTCACTCAAGTTGATTTCACAACAACGCGTAAATATGGCGGCACAGGTCTGGGTCTGGCTATTTCTAAGTCTTTAATTGAACTCATGCATGGTGATATTCGAGTTGAGTCTAAGGTGGGCGAGGGTAGCACATTCACGCTCACTTTCGAATTACATGATGCTAAAGAGGCATTCATACAAAAAGCGCTACCCATTGGAGTTGCAAAATTGGCTGGTCAAACTGTTGCCATTGTTGATGATAATGAGCATGCCAGACATATCATTCTCGAACATTGTCAAAAAATGGGCTTAGAAGTCATATACGAGAATTCATCAGCGGCAAATGCGCTGGATTGGTTAGCTCAGGCAAGTGATTTGCCTGGCCTTATTATTTCAGACATTATGATGCCGGGCATTGATGGGTGTATGTTTGCTCAAAAGATTAAAGCAATAACCGCTTATCAAGATATCAAGCTCATGGCCATCACTTCAGATAGTATGCCTGGTGTTGCTTCACGCGTGCAGACAGCTGGTTTTGATGCTTTTTTGGCCAAGCCTATTTTGGAGTCTGATTTTAGCAAAGTCGTTCAAACCATGTTGAGCGGTCATCACCCTCCAGGCAAATTTATCACGCGCTACTTGTCTAATGAAATCATGCAAACCACAAAAATTCTGGTTGCCGAAGACAATATGATTAATCAAGAATTAATCAAATGCCTATTAGATGACTTAAATTGTGAAGTTGATGTAGTGGATAATGGTCAAGAAGCCATTGAAAAAATATCTGGAGAGAATGATTACCAGCTTATTCTCATGGATCTTCAAATGCCTATTATGGGAGGCGTTGAGGCCGCTGTCGAAATTCGCAAAACCAATCCAGACATACCGATTATTGCAGTCACTGCTGCCGTGATGAAAGAAGACAAAGAGGCCAGTCTAGCAGCTGGCATGAATGACTTTTTGAGTAAGCCCATACAACCGGAGCAATTACAAGCCATCTTGACTCGCTGGTCTTAAATATTAACTGGACCAGGTCCCAAGGGGACGGGTCCGGTAAACTATTTCTTTTCGATGACTTGTTCGTAAACGAAAGCTGCTATGACACCACCGATAATGGGTCCTAGAGTATAAAGCCAAGCACTGCCCAAACCCCCACCAAAAATAGCAGGACCTAAGTGACGCGCTGGATTCATGGCCGCACCCGATATGGGGCCGCCGACAAGAATTCCCAATGTCACGGTTAAGCCAATGAACAAACCGCCCATCTTAGGAGCGCTTTTATCTACAGCTGTGCCAAATATACTTAGCACGAGGAAGAATGTGAGTATGACTTCTAGAAGCAAACCAACAACAGGCGATATGCCTCTAGCCAAAGCGGGGACGCCGGTTCCAAACGGCACTTCACCAACGATAATGGTTTGAATGGCTACTGCACCCGCCAAACCGCCTAGATATTGAGCAATGATATATGCAATGGCCAATACACCATCAATTCGCTTAGTGACTAACATACCAATTGTGACAGCGGGATTGAGATGGCCGCCACTGACATTCATGAATACCGTGACCATGACAGCAATAGTCAAGCCATGCGCTAGGGCAACGCCCAAAAGAGTTGTTTGACCACCGGTAATCATATCCGATGCAATCGCACCCATGCCTACAAAGACTAATGCAAAGACACCAATGAATTCTGCAGCACACGCGCGAGTATTTTGTTTAAATGTTTTAACGAGGTCTTGAATTTCCATAATCTCTCCATGTCTCCAATATTTAAATTTGTGCCAATTCTAATGTATACAAGCTAAGCATGCAAGCTAATTTATGTATAAGTCTTTATAATTGTAATTAACGCAATCAAAGACTGCTTGCGTATGTCACCCTGAGGAGCGTAGCGACGGTGAGTGGCCAAAGGCCTATTTACGAATGGGTCGAGGGGACGAGACCCTTGTAGATCCCACAGCAAAAGCCTGCTCTAGGAGGTCGTTACACCGTGGTGCTGGTGCGAGGCCACATAGCAGAAGAAAACCTCGTCATTCAGACCGCGTCACAACGTACCAGCACCGTCATTGCGATGAGCGCGGTAGCGGCGAAGTGGCAATCTAAGGCTAATGCCTAGTCAATTTTATTTACATTTGACACCTGTATTTAATTAACACTAGATTGCCACGTTGCTGCTACGCGCGCCTCGCAATGACGTGGCTATAAGCTTTATGACACGGTCTGATTGTGGGGAGTGCGTAGCATGAGAAAACCTCGTCATTGTGAGGAGTGCGTAGCAATCTGAAGGTGCGCTAGATGCTAGCTATGGAAATGCGATACATTCGCATCATTTGTTGTTACTGGATTGTGCCCGTGCTTGGCCATAATACACCCGCAATGACGGGGTGTTGTGACATAGTCTAATGACGGCTGAAGCGACACTTGAACGACACCCCAACCAACCAATTAGCATTGAACACAAACAAGCAAGTGTAGAAAAAAGAGGGTAATGGAGGCGTCTACATTTTCTACATTTGATTAATTTTGATAAGGCTCTACTCTATATAGCAGGAAATAGCAGGGCAGGAAATAGCAGGAAGCTGTTATAGCAGGAAATAGCAGGAAGCTGTTGACGCTCATAGGGGGTTATGGTAAATTCTGCACTGGATTTGTGTACCGCTTAATATTTTTGACTAGGTTTCAGTTATAAGACTTGAGCTAAAGAGCTCTTCGTAAACAGGATTATTAATGAACCAAAAGTATATCACCACCACTCAAGCTGCCAATTTATGTAATGTCTCGCGCTTCACTGTAATGAATTGGGCTGACCGCAATTTATTAAAATCCATCAAAACTTTGGGTGGCCACAGACGTATAGAAGTGAGTACTTTGTTGCGCGTGATGTCCAAACGCAAAATGGCAGACCAAGCTTTATTAAATCGCCTCAAAGAAAGCACTGTCGAAATATTGGCTGAAGAAATGGCACAGCAAAAAAAGTTTATTATTCCCAAAAAAACTCGCCGGCCAAATCGCATTGCAGCCCATATTAATAGCAAAAAAGAGTCCAATGGCCTATTTCAAAAAGGTTTATTTGCATCAGGCAAATATTTAGCCTCTTTTAAAAGCAATATTTCGAATAAATCTGCAAAAACTGATCATAAAAATATAAACAAGGGACTAACTCCCATTAAGTTAATTCAAGGAGATTAAGAAATGTCACATATCATCGGTGGTTTGATAGCTTTAGCTTTAGGTGTTCTAGGGATTATTGGTTGGTGGGAAAACTTTGGTGATTTTTTAAGAGGATCTGTGCCCTTGTTCTTATTAATTGGTGGTTTGGTGGCTGTATCCAGCGGGTTGCAACTCAAGGGCCAAAAGAGCAAGAAATAAATACGACACAATATCTAGTTTGCAAGTGCGAACTAATTGCAATTGTTAAAGTTACACAAAATATTCAATAAATAAATGTCCAATTCAACGTTAATAATATATAATTACTTTTTTTAGAGATATATATGCCTGCTATGAAACTAAAGGACCCTGACACCTGCTGGAATGCGTGGATAGGGTTATTATGGATTTTGGGTGCCAGCTTAATTATTTTGGCTATCACTTATGTGAGTAGTGGACGCGAACTTTCTATTTCGTCAGTTCAAAATGTGATTACGGCTGGAGCTGCTGATCATGGCGGTGGCGGGGGACATGCGACACCAAAACCTGACGCAGCTAATATGCAACATGTAGCTTTGACAAATCCTATTTCAGGACAGACAAATAACAATCCAGATGTTTTGGTTTTTTAATTTTGGAGTTTGAGAATAAATATTAATGTCACGATTTAGCGAACAAGTTCACGAAGACGATTTCTTTTGCGATAAGCCCAAAAAGCCTTGGATAATTGTGTTGTCTTTGCTATTAGTTGCCATTGTAGGTTGGGGTGTATTACAGGGTGATCACCTGTTATTTGGTGCTGTTGACGCAACTGCCGCTCAAACACAACCTTTGGTTGCCGTGCCAGTTCAACCTTTGATTGCTAGTCCCATTCAAAACATCCCGGTTAATTCACCACTTTTGCGTAATCAAAATAATGGCAGCTTTCAACAAGTGGCTATGCGGCAAGTTGCTGGTATGAATAATGGCATGCAATCCAATATGCAACCAGTTGCTATTCAAGGTGCAACTAAACAACAAGGTCATATTGGTTTACAAAACGCACTCAAGGATGCAGTCAATACAGCCTTGCCATCTGTTGTGGACATACACGCTATGTGGGTTCAGCAAAACACGCCCACCACTCCAACAAATCCACAAGACCCCCAATTCGTCAAACCATTTGATGGCACTATAGATAAATTTATTGATAATCAAGGCTTCGAAAATATAGGTGCAGGCACTTTTTTTGATGCACGTGGGTATATCCTCACGAATTACCATGTGGTCAAAAACGCTAGAAATATCCGTGTCACCGTGCCTGGCAAAATTGATCGTGATTATGTCGCAGAATTTATAGCACATGACCCAACCCGCGATTTGGCTTTGATCAAAATTCAAGCGGGTAGTCGAATTCCACCAGCGCGTTTTGGTAATTCGGATGCCTTACAAACAGCTGACTTTGTGATTGCCATTGGCAGTCCCTTTGGCATGCATCAAACCGTGACTAGCGGTATTGTCAGCGGTATACGCAAATCAACACGCATTGATGGTGTGAGGTATGACCACTTAATTCAAACCGATGCACCGATTAATCGCGGATCATCAGGTGGCCCCATGGTGAATATGGATGGCGAAGTCATTGGTGTGAATACAGCCATTTATGCACCCAATGGTTTTTTTAATGGTACAGGTTTTGCCATACCGATTAATGACGCCAAGCAATTCATTGGCACACAATTAGGAACTAATTACGGACCTCAACAAGCGAAGTTCCCATTATTTGGGCAATTCTTTGGTAATAACCAAACAGCGCAAGCGATGGCGCCCACCAAGCCGGTTCAGTTTGGAGTTGAGGGACTAACCATGGATAGTATTATGGCTCGGCAATTGAATGCACCTCTCTCAGAAGGTGTTGTGATTAATCGCGTCATTGATAATAGTCCTGCGGCAATTGGCGGATTGCAAAGAGGGGATGTGATTATATCCTTGGCCAATACACCCATTCAACGAACCCAAGATATACCGATGATATTGCCAACTTTTAAAGCTGGTGATGTGGTTGATGTCATTATATTAAGAAACGGTCAAACCATAACGCGAAAGATAGAATTGATATGATGCAAACTTTGATGGAATGGATTGAAACAATCAAAAAACTTTGTAAGACTTATCCCATTTATGCGGCTTTAGTTGTCTTGATTGTGGTGGCATTAACTTACTTTTTGGCTGTGACACAATCAATGCGTCCAGCTGTGAGAGGTTTGCGTACAATGAGGCAAAGTCGACAGGCTGTACCAGTGATGAATGTTGTGCCAGCAAGTCAGCGTTTGCCCAACAGCAAGGCTTTGCGTTGGTTAGGCATTGATTTATTGCCACTGAGTAGGACATTGCGCAAAGAATTTGGTATACCCAGAGAAGTACAGGGTGTATTTGTTTATGGCTTGGACAAACAATACGGCTTAGCCGCATTACAATCGGTTCAAATGTTTGATGTGATTCGCGCAGTTAATCACATGCCAGTTTCAAATGGCAAAACTTTTGAGGCCGCCACCAGTCAAATACCTTATCAAGATGGCATTCTTTTAGATGTATATCGCAATGGCCGCGGAATTTATGTGAGCGTGCCTTTTAGTTATGATTATGGCGCTTTGAATTCAGGCAATTTAGCTCAACAAAAACAAGTTTAATGCATTTAATTTTTATCAATAGACGATCTCTTCGAGGAGAATGAAATGGCTGCAAAAAAAGTAAGAAAAAAAGTATCCCGGGCACCTAGAAAAAAAACCAGCCAACGCATTGCTGAGAATTTGAGTGCGAGCGCCGTTGGCGAAACTTTTGGAAAAATCAAAGAGCAAGTAAGCGACAAAATTGGTCCGTCTTATGACGTGATCAAAGGCCGTTTACAAAAATGGGATATGAACACTTTCTTTATATTTGCCGCTGTTATTTTGGTTCTCGGTATAGCCGTATTGGCCATTTATCACCCGCATGTGGGTGGCGCGCATAAAAATGGCCGCATGGTCACTGCCGCTGGTCAAAGAATTGTGGTTGCAGCAACGGGTCCAGCCTTACGCTCCAATGTGGCCCCAACTTTATCTACGGGCAAATATTTTTTAGTGGTTGATCCGGCTAATGGTCGTTTGTTAGAAGCCATCAAAAATCCTTATTTTGGAAAACAAGTGCCCATGACTCAGGTGGCCTATTTTGTTGCCGGCCTGGGTGAAGAAGCTGTACTTGCTGGCTTCATCAACCCCCAGTCAAATGTAGCCTTTAGTCAATCGGGAATTAATGCCTATGGCGGTTACACGGGACGAGCCAAAAATGCGATTGACTTATATTTGGTCGTACGCAAAACATCTCCTCAACAATTCCCTACGGGCAATCTTGCCGGCGTACAAGTCGGTATTGGAGGCAATAGAGGCAATCAAAACATGCCCATGAATCCTAACGCCATGATGCAACAGCCAGGAATGATGCAGCAACCAACTATGGGTATGAATAATATGCAACCCAATGGCATGTCATCAAATACACAAAACCCATTATTGTATGGTTGGTCCAATCCTCAGCCAAGCATGGCTCAGCAACAATCCATGATGATGCAGCAGCAACCTATGATGATGCAAAATGTGGCTATGAATCAGCCTATGATGGAAACGCCTAAGGATAGGACTTTAGTTTGTCCGAATTGTATGTGGAGAATTCAAGTTAAGAATGATATAGGCAATCATGTGCGCTGCCCATTTTGTGGCATACCCACAGTACATCAGAATATGATTAATCAAAATGGCATGAATCAAGGTATGGGTGCCAATAATAATATGATGCCCATGAATATGGATATGCGAAACAACAATAATAATCGTAACAATAACAATATGCAAAATATGGCTATGATGCCCATGAATATGGATATGCGAAACAATAATAATAATAACAACAACAATGGTTAATCAGAATACAAACAAAGGGATCAATTATTTTGGCAACTAAACGTAAAAAAACTAATACTTCAAATAAGCCTCAGACGGAGAAGGTAACGCATGCATCCATTGAGGAATTGAGGCATTTATTCAAGACTTGGGATTTGACTACCTTTATTATGGTCGCATCCATAAGTCTCGTGCTTGGCTTGGCCTTTTTATTTTTTTATGGACCCCAAAAAGGTAGCAATCCTATTGCTCGTCACTCAAAGCCTGTTGTGATAGCTGCGAATGGCCCATCTTTACGTTCCGCCGTGGCGCCAATCATGTCACAAGCCAAATATTATTTGTTAGTTGACCCAGATACCTTTAAGCTCATCGAAGCTGTTCAAAACCCTTATGCTAATACACCCACAAATCCTCAACAAGTGGCTATATTGGTTAGTGGCATGGGAGAGGAAGCTGTCCTTGCAGGTTCAATTGCACCCCAATCACAACAAATTTTGACTCAATCAGGCTTGGGCGTACATGCGGGTTATACAGGGCCTGCGAAACAAGCCATCCGAATATATGTGCTCAAACATCGCAATGTTACTGGTCATACTAGTTTAGGTAATGTGCAAAGCAATAATGGCATGAATCCCCATGCAATGCATGCGCATATGGGCAATCCCAATGGTATTCAAACACCCATGCAGCCGGTTCCAAATACGAATATGATGATGCATCCAAGACGCGACAAAATGCTGGTTTGTCCCCAATGTTTATTTCGATTAAGTGTCAATGACGATCAAGGCATACATCCAGCCTGCCCGCGCTGTAATACGACTATGATTCATCGCGAAACCCTAGCCATGTTTGGCCGGGGAGGAGCGATGCCCAATATGGGCATGCAACCCATGAATATGAATATGCAAAATATGGCTATGCAACCAATGAATATGGATATGCGTGGCAACAATAATAATATGCAAAATATGGCTATGCAACCCATGAATATGGATATGCGTGGCAACAATAATGCGAATATGCAAAATATGGCCTTACAGAATCAAAAACGTTTGGACGGAAATCAAATGGACACTGCACTTGGCATCACAGGCAAAGGCCGCGATCAAATCGTCATGGACCCAAATAGACGTGTTCTCGGCATGCAAAATGTGGCTATGCAACCCATGAATATGCAAAACGTGGGCATGGGGCGGCGCATGAATATGGGTATGGGTGGCAATATGAATATGATGAATACCAATAATATGCCAATGAATGGCATGGGTGTTAATTCAATGAATATGAATGCTATGCAAAATGCGCCCGTTATGTCGAATAATAATTTTACTATGAATTCTATGCAAAATATGCCGACTAGCCCCATGAATAATATGAATAATTTGAATATGAATATGATGATGGGTATGAACAATAATGATAGAGGTGGACGCTTTAGCCTGAATGGCATTAATGGCAATAATGGCATATGGGAGGATATCCAAGATCGTAATTTGGTTTGCCCAACTTGTTCATGGCGCTTGAGTGTCAATGATGATATGGGTGTTCACCCACTATGCTCTTTTGACGGCTCAATACTAATTCATCGACAACAGGCTGGGCCGATGTTTAGAGGTGGTATGCAAGACAATTTAAATATTGATGGAAACATTCTGATGCAACATGGCTTAATGCCAGAAATGCGACGTGATCGCGTTTTGGTATGCCCACAGTGTTGGTGGCAGCTAAGTATTAATAATGATATGGGCATCCATCCAGTATGCCCCAAATGTAAAATGAATATGGTCCATAGAGATAGGGACCCTATGATGAATAATGGTTAATTTTAATTAAGGTTAATAATGGCAAAAAAATCCAAAAATAAAGCGGAAGTTTCTCTAGAAGATTTTAAGAATCGTTTGCACACAACTGACTTGAATGCGTTTTATATATTCGGCGCCATTGTGCTTGTATTGGGCATAGGCCTCTTAGCCCTATATTCGCCCAACAAAAATAATCCCGATGCTAATACAGTTGGCGGCGGCAGGGTAGTGGTTGCGGCTGATGGCCCGACCATGCGTTCGAATGTCGCATTATCTTTGGCGCAGGCCACGAATTATTTAGTCATTAATCCCGAGTGGAATAAACTCATTGAATCAATCAAAAACCCCTATGCGGGTATGTTGATTCCTTCTTCGCAAATGGCCTATTTTGTCGCGGGACTTGGAGAGGACGCTGTCATTGCCGGTAGTATTAATCCAGAAGCTTATGATGTCTTAACCAAATCAGGTATACGCGCTTATGGCGGTTATCAAGGCAAGGTCAAAGAAGCCCTTAGTTTGTACCGACAAGCTAGATTCTCTATTGATGGTGGCATTAAAGTTGTGAATCAAAATCGACGCATGAATCAACCCATTATGATTCAGCCGCAACCCATGCAACAACCCATAGCTCCAATGCAGAATCCTTTATTGCAAGGTTTTGCCAATGCTTCTCCTCAATTAGGGCCTCCCACTCAATCATTCCCAATGATGCAGCAGCAAAACGCTATGATGGCCAATGATATGAATTTGGATCGTAAGAACTTTTTTTGCCCAACATGCGGTTGGAAACTACGCGTAGAGAATAATAATGTCTGGCCTAATCCGCGCTGTTCATTATGTGGAACAACTATGCAAAATCAACTTCGGCCCATGAATAATAATCAAAATCGCCAAGAGCCCATGAATCAAAATAGAGGTATGCAAAATATTGCTATGGGAGGTGCGCCAACTGTTGGTTGTAATCAACGTATGCCACATGGATGGCGCGGCGCTTGTCAGAATTGCCATCAATTCAGGGACGGCCCATGCGCAGCAGGCTCTCCGGGCGCACAAACTTCGAGTAATATGAATATGGTTGCCATGCAAAATATGGCTTTGCGCGGAGCGCCCACGATTAGTTGTAATAAACGTATGCCGCATGGATGGCGTGGCGCTTGTCAGAATTGCCATCAATTCCGTGATGGCCCATGCCCAGCTGGTAGCCCAGGTGCTCAAACATCTCAAGCTGGTATTAATGCAGGTATGATGGACATTAATCAAAATAGACGTATGCAAGCCGAAAATCTTGGTGGCAATATGCAAAATATCGCTTTGGGTGGCGCACCTATAATCACTTGTCATTCCATTATGCCGCATGGATGGCGTGGTAATTGCTCCAATTGTCATCAAATTCTGGATGCGCCTTGCGCTACGGGAACACCTGTAGCTCAAATGACAGGTAATAGAGGTCAAATGACCGTTGCTCAAACTTTGCCAATTATGGAGCGTCAGGAAAGACGCAGAGCTAATGAAGCGCAAATGCAAAATGTGGGTTTTTTGAGTGATCTATTTGGTGGTGCAGGCGGAGGCCTGCCGACAATTAATTGCAATACGCCAATGCCGCATGGATGGCGTGGCAAATGTGCGACTTGTCATCAAGTCAATGGTCAACCATGTGCAGCCAGTAGTACGGTTGCCAAAACAGAAGCATCAATGCGTTAAACCATGGACCCATTAACCATGACCATTCTTGTGCTTGGTTTGACGGCTGTGGGAGGCATTATGTTCAAACGTGAATGCCCCAATGATGATTGGAAAGAAACACAAGCCAAACGTAAAGTGAAACGCAAAGGTGCTCGCACCAAAGATTCAGATCTAGAGGAATTGCAACATGATGAAGCGCATTGAATTGGATACAAAAAATGTCTGCTAATTTGATTTGTGCACATTGCCAAGGTGAAATGCAACCTTATAATGGCCCTAAGCATAATCGCAAATTGGGCGCGGCTATTATGGCCGGCGGCGTATTCAGCACTTTATTGTGGACTGGCCCATTACTTGGATTACCTATTGTCATTGCTGGCGCCTATATGGCCGGTAAAAAACGCAAATTATGGGTATGTGGGTCATGTAATACAGCCGTAGAAAGGCTGGAGCTCAAAATAATGCCTAATACAAAAATTGTGAATAAACCTAAGAATAATGCTTGGTCGGCTTTTAGATCTAAACCTAAAGTAGTTGATGCTGAAGTCGTCCAAAATAATAAAGAATAATTTCATACATGGCTGATAACAAATTTGGTAAAAGTGATTCACGGAATAATAGACTCATCATTGTGGTGATCGTCACCGCATTGGCCTTATTGTTTGTGGCGAGTTTGATGCGTTTTGGTGTCGGTGAAGCCAAATGGGCGGGATTATTAGTTTCTAATTCAAGTTTTAGGCTCGCTAATGAATTCAATGTGCCTATTGATGAAAAAGGTGTTGTGGTTAGCTGGGCTGATAACCCCAGTTATAAATCTGGCATACGCCAAGGTGATTTGATTAAATCTTTTAATGGACGGCCTATTAGGAATATACGCGACTTTCTTAGTGCGACAAAAGATTTGGATATTGAGGAAGGTGTATTTGTTGACCTTATTCGTAATAAAAAACCACTCTTTGTCACAATTAAAGACCATCGTTCTTTTCACAAAAAAGCGCATAATAAAATCAGTCAAGTATTAAGAGAAAAAATTGTCACGGGTGGTCATGTGGCTATGCCTGTTATGATTCCTAGTAATAGGGGTAATGGCATGGTGACTATAGCCATGCAAACGCCCCAAGCGCCGTTACCCACACCGCTCGAGCAAAATGCAGCTGACAAAATATTAAGTGAAGGCCATTGGTTGGGCATGGAATTAATTCCTTTAGTAGCCCAATTGGCCCGTATGAATGGCGTTCCCGAGAATACCAAGGGTGTTTTGGTGGATGAGGTTTCTTTAGAGTCGGCTGAATCAGGCTTCTTGGCTGGCGATGTTGTCTTGGCTGTGAATGGTATAGCGACTCCTGATTTACGCCTATTCACTGAAGGTACTCGTAAAGTTAAGAATCAACGCAAGGCCCAGCTTTTGATATCACGTAAAGGTCAATTATTGAACTTGACCATGGCTTCCAAGCGTACTTTGGGTTTTTCGCAAAATGAAGCCGCTTCGCCAATTCCACCAGGCGCTATTAGTCCGCATAGAAAAATGGACAAACCTTGTACGGCTTGTCATATTATTATGCGTACTGGTGGGCAATTAGCGGTTGATATGGGCGATTTATTACCCACGGCACCACCAATTATGCGTGATGCGGTCATGCCTCATGAAGACAGAGGCAAATGCAAGAATTGCCACGTGATTTTGAGGTGATGATGTCATTTGAGAGTAAAAGCACCTTTATGGCGAGCAGAGGCACCGTCAGCACGGGCGGAAGTTCCGTCACTACGAGCGAAGTGAAGCAATCTCAGTCTAGATTGTCGCGTCGTTGCTACGCACTCCTCGCAATGACGTGGAGTGAAAGCCAGGACGCATTTCGTGTAATGACGCGAGTTTAAAGCATGAAGACTTGGACTTGGCTTAAGTTATTCTTTTATTTGATATTTTGGGCATTGGTGGCCATGTTTTTTGCGCAGAATTGGCGGCCGACGGTGATACAGTTTCCATTTGGGCCACCGTATCATGTTTCGATGAGTGCAGTATTAATTATCGCACTTTTTTTGGGTGCTTGTATTGGCGCTCTTTTATATAGGAAGTTCGATCATATAATGGATCATGGCCATGACGATCATGATGATCATGATGACCATGATGAAGATGACTTAATTGAAGAAGAAAGTCATCACCACTAAAGATGAAAGATGAAAAGCTTTGTCGCAAATGCGCCAAAATCACGAGTTCGCTCGGATTTATAGCAGCGGTATTCTTATCCATTTTTAAATTGACCTTTGGTTTTATGGGTCGCAGTCATGCTTTGGTGGCGAGTGGCATGTCGAATGTGAGTGATATTGGTTCTTCGATGGTGGTTTTTTTGGGAATGAAATATACCCATAGACCGGCGACTAGGGGATACCCTTATGGATTTGGCAAAATTGAATTCATAGCTCAAGTGGGCATCAGTGGTGCCATGATAGCCGGAACGATTGCTTTGATTGCGTCTTCGTTCATTCATATGAATAAACAAGTTATGGTTATTCCGCATATGTTGGTATTTTTTGTTTCGATTATATCTTCTGTGATTAGTGCTTTGGTTTACAAGTTTTCGAATTGTGGAGCTAGACAATTGAATAGCCCCACATTAAGGTCACATGCCGAGCATAATAAGATTGATGTTTATGGCTCTTTATTAGTTGCTGTTGGAGTTCTAGCTACCCGAATAGGGATTCATTGGGCGGATCCAGTGATTGCGATATTTGAGTCCATACATATCATTCATGGTAGTTATGCGATCCTGACGGAAGGTTTGAAGGGCATGATGGATGCAAGTGCGCCCAAAGGTTATATTGAAGAAGTTAAGAAGAGTGTGCTACAAATTGATGAAGTTGATAATGTCACACAAGTTTTGGCGAGATCCTCTGGTTCAAAAATGATACTCGACTTAACCGTAGAAATTAATCCTGATTTATCTGTTTTGGAGTCAAAAAACATTGTACAAAATATTAAAGCAGACTTACGCAAACGCGATCGATACATGGGTAGTATATTGGTGCAGATTAAGCCGACACCAATGTCTATTGCCTGATAGTACGTTTAAGGATGTGATGTGAGACAGAAATGCATTGATTGTGGCAAACGCGTGCCATGGGTAAGTTTTTTTGGAAATAGTTTTTTGGCAGTGTTCACTGTGCTGATGGGTGTATTCGCCGGCTCTAAAGGTTTGATAGCTGACGGAATACATTCAATGACGGATGTTATTGGTACGGTAACGGTTATTGTGACTTTATTCATTGCTAATAAAAAGGATGACGACAAACATCCTTGGGGCAGGGGCAAAGTCGAATTCACGGGCGCCTTGGTTGTTTACACGATTCTTTTTCTTTTGTCCTGCGTGCTTTTGGTTGACGCGATTAAGATGATGAAAGAGGGTGTTACCGAGCCACCAATGATGATGGCATTTTTTGCTACGGTGATATCAATTGTTTTGAATTATACGATGTCCGGTTATGCATTTTGCGCTGGAACAAGATTAAATTCACCGGCATTAGTAGCGAATGCAGAAGAAAATCGTGCCGATATGAATTCGAGCATAGCGGTGATGATTGGTATTATTGGCGCTAATTTGGGTTTTTATTGGATGGATCCGGCTGCCGCAGTTTTTGTAGCTTTTTATATTATGAAGACGGCTATATTTTTGATTAAGTCTTCATGGGTGCAGTTGATTGATAAGTCCTTACCCATGGATAAATTAGTTCTTTTAGAAAATGCGATTAAGCCTTATCGCGGAGTTAAGAAAATTAATTTCATTAAAGCGAGGCGTATAGGCCAAAGTGTTTGGCTGGACATAGAAATTGCTATGGATTTAAAGATGTCCGTTAGAGAAGCGTCTGCCGTTATTAGAGAGATCCGATTGGCTTTGATGCGACGTTTTGACCAAATTAAAGATGTATCCATTGCTTTTACTTGTACAGAAACAATAGCTATAAAGAAACAAAGGCGTTTATTCGCCAAAAAATAAACTCATCATTAAACGGAGGCATTATTTTAGGTAGTCGATTCATTTTAGAATCAATATCAAAGTTGTTCTTCAAGAGAGAATTGTAGGAGTTAAATTATGAGTAAGCACAACCATGATCACGACCATGATCACGACCATAGCAATACAAAAGTTAAAACAAAAAAAGCTGAGACCAAAAGCCGTTTAGTCAAAAATCATGCAAATGGCCAGACGGATGTACTTAAGGCCAAAGTTCAAAAGAGATCCACACATACGCCTCAAGACAAAGTGGGGCATGCTATTCAAGCCATGCTTGAAATATCGGATAGAATATCCAATGGCCTAATCAATAGTTATAAGAATGTCTTTGTGGTTGATGAAGCTGTTGATGTTGGTTTTCATAAAGAAAGAGGCATTAAGTCTTTTGAAAAAGGTGATATCAAAAGAGCTAATGAGCACTTACTCGAAGCTATTGAGCATGAGGATGAGGAAGATCAAGAAACGCTTTATTACCTTGGTCTAACCTATGCTCATATGGAAGACCATGAAGAGGCCTTGGAATGTTTGCAAAAATCAGAAAATGTCGGTGACGATAATGCCGATATCATCGCCGAAATCATACAATGCCTATTCAAGCTCGAGCGCTATGCTGAAATGGTGCCATATTCTGAGCGTTTAATCGACTTAGTTCCAGAAAAGGAAAACGCCTCTAATTACTATTATTGGGGCTCAGCTCTAGAAAAAACAGAAAAACCTGTTTTGGCCGCCGAAAAGTATCGTAAGGCCATTGATTTAGAGCCTCGGGACCCTTTGTATTACCATGCTTTGGGTTTTGTATTTGAGAATCAGGGCAATCATAAAGATGCTATTGCATGCTTTAGAAAAGCCATGGAATTAGAGAAAGAAAGTAAATAGTATGCCGAACCGTATTTCTGAAACCATCAAAAAAATGTTCCCCAATGAATTTGAGGAATTGGTACCGGTTAAGGACCATTGGTGGCAACGCATTGATTGGATGCCTGTGGTTGATGGCTGGAAGCTTTGGGCTGCGGCATTGCTTACTTTTGTGATGGCTGTTTATGCAATTTATTTTTATAATCAATTCGTGACCATGCAAACGCAGGTGGACACTGAGCAGGCTCAAATCGAGGCACATTTGCAGCGGCGTAAAGATTTGATTGTTAATCTCTCTAAAACAGTCATGGACTATAGCACGCATGAAAGCCGACTATTTCGCTATATATCCGACACACGTTCGGCCAAGGCCAATCCTCAAGAATCCCTTAAAGCCATGATAGGCAGTTTGGGTGCTGAACAACAAAAGGGATTACAGGGCTTATTAAAAAAGGTGGGTGCAGGGGACGTTAAAGGTGTTAAAGGGGCTTCTTTAGAAGGTATGTTAGGCAGCTTAATGGCTTTGGCTGAGAATTACCCGCAACTCAAACTCAGTGGTAATTTTCAGAAGTTAATGGATGCTTTGATTAATATTGAAGACAAAATTGTAGAACGTCGCATGGCTTATAATAATGCCTGTAATATTTATGGGACTTATATTCGTCAAGTGCCTCAAAAGCTATTTGCTTTCATATTTGGCTTTAAAGAATACCCCTATGTTCAAGTTGATGCTGATGTGAGGCTATTTAATCGTGTGCATTATTCCGAAGAAACACCCATATTGAGATAAATAAAACATAATGGCCGTCAAAAAACCCAGTCAACTAAAACGCAAACAACGCACTTTAAAGGAGTTCATCGCTGATGAGCCCATTTATAGCTTAGCGGGTGTTGCTTTTTTACTTACGCTAATTATTGTGGCTTTATTGGCTGGTCAGCATTTGAGTCGGGCAGGGCATAGCGCCCATGTGCGCACCACGGGATTTGCGCAAGTCTTAGAATTGAATGTGGTGGATGTCGATTGGGTTATAGCCAAGCAATTTGGTTTAGCTGACCATACGGGTGTATTGGTGAATGAAATACCAACTGGATCAGCCCGTCGTTTAGTGAGGCTTAAGCGTGGCGATATTATCAAAAAATATAATGCCATACAAATTCAATCAGCTCATCACCTCGGTCACTTGATGTCACAAAGCAAGCCGGGGGAGAAAGTGCAATTCTCCATATTTCGCGGGGGAGAAATGCATCGAATGCGCACAACTATTCCTTATCCCTCAACCATTGATGGCTTGTTCCGCCCCACGGTAGTTAGTTCCATGGTAGTGATTGGAATATTCGCGCTGACATTCACGTGTTTATTCCTGAATGTATTCAATCGTTTAATTTGTGTGGTTATGGGCGCTGTATTAATGCTGGCATGCGGTTCCTTGATTGGCTTTTATAATCAAAGCAAGGCCTTTGCGGCTATTCAAATGAGCCCGATTTTAATCTTGATTGGTATGAGTATATTTTCTATTATTCTGGGACGGCTCAAATTCTTTGATTATGCGGCCAAGTCGCTAGTGATATTGGTTAAGGGGCAGAGTATGCATGCCATTATCGGCTTGTGTTTATTAACATACGTACTTTCGATGCTCATGAATAATCTAACGACGATATTAGTCATTATTCCCATCACCTTAGGGCTTTGTCATGAAATGAAATTACCACCTGTACCGGTTTTAGTCGCCGAAATCATTGCCTCTAATATAGGCGGTGCCTCGACCATGATCGGGGACTTTCCGAATATTGTGATATCGACGAATACAGGCTTGCAATTCATGGACTTCCTTATTTTCATGATGCCTATATGTGCCATTCTCTTAGCCTCTTTATTTTGGTATTTGAGATGGACAGAATTTTCTAAGTTACCCCGCATTAAATCTCCAGAACTCAATAGAGCATTTTTAAATAAATTATCTAAAGATATTGATGATCTTAATATGGATTGGCCGGCTGTTCACCAAGTGCTCTTTATATTAAGCATAGTTATTTTATGCCTCATTTTTTTACCAGCATTTGGACTAGGAGCGGCAACCATCACTTTGGGTGGCGGTTTTCTTTTATTAGCTTTGAATCGCAAAGATATAGCCGATGTCATTAAACAAATCAGCTTCATAGACATTATATTTTTTATCGCCTTATTTATATTGGTAGGTGGCGCCTTGCATTCAGGTTTGCTTGAAAAGGTATCTGGTTTATTGGATGGCGTGGCAGGGGCTAATCGATATTTGTACACCGTTTATTTGCTTTGGGGTGTGGCTTTAGTCACCGCCTTCTTAAACGCCGGTCCTGCATCCGTTTTCTTCATACCCGTTGTAATGCAATCCCCATTCGCATCTTCAAGTGATATAGTTTGGTGGGCTTTGGCACTGGGTATACTTGTCGGGTCATCAGCGACTTTGACAGGTGCTACAGCAGGAATTGTGACTCAAACAATAACTGAGGAAGACCCCATTTATGGGCTTAAGGCGACTAAAAAATACTTATTAACTTTTGGAGCTTATTCACGCATTGGTGCCCCCGTTGCTGGCGTTATGCTCTTTATTTCAACTATTTATATTATATTTTTGTGCTCTCTGCCGATAGTGTCTTAATATGCTAAAACAATACTTCGATAATATAGTCAATACATATCAAAAAAATAAATTGGTGACGGTAATGAGCACGGTATTGCTCCTGCTTTGCATTATCGCAATGTTTGAAGCCCCGTCTCAAGGCGCTTTTGGTCCATCCGGCTTAACCGTACATGTGCCATCCGTTATGATGATTGTGCTGATTGGTGTGGCCATTGGTTGTTATGGAACCATTGTCGGCATAGGTGGCGGCCCCTTAATTGTGCCCATACTGTATTTCTTCTATGGTTGGGAAAATGAATTCTTAGTTGCAACATCCTTGATGATTGTTTTCTTAAACGCGTTCTCAGGTTCTATTGGTTATGCGGTTCAAAAACGAATCGACTATAGAGGTGGTGTTAAATTTTCCTTAGCGGCACTTCCGGGCGCTGTGCTATCAGGGTTGGTGCATCATCACTTCAATATACGCATGTTCAATATCATTTTTGGCGTATTCTTGTTACTCCTGGCCGTCTATTGCATCATTGGTATTCGTAAAATGCGCGAAGCGCAAACAACTAGAGAAATTAAAGATGCTCCAGCAAGCCATAGGCGCGTATCCGTCATTGATCACTTTGGGCTCAAATTCAATTATGCGTCCAATGATAAATTGGGCGTATACATGAATTTATTATTAGGCTTTTTTGTCGGTTTTTTAGGCATAGGTGGCGGTGTCTTTCAAGTGCCAATTCTTTTATTCTTATTACGCTATCCGCCGCATATAGCAACGGCCACAAGTCATTTCATCACTATGTTGACTTGCGCCATTGCTGTGATGCCACATTTATTCTTTGATAATGTTTATGTGGGTGAGGCTTTGTGGATGGGTCTCGGCGTTGTGGTCGGCGCACAAGCAGGCGCTTGGTTGGCGCCTAAGTTGAATTCTAAACTCATTATGTATTTATTTGTTATTGTGATTTTTATTTTTGCCGTGAAGTTGTTTATTTAGTAAATAGATAAAGGAGAGAAGAAATGGGTGTTATTCTTGGATTTGTGGTTTTTGTATTAAATATATTAGCTATATTTGACATTGTTAAGGGTAACCATGACACAGTAAAAAAAGTTCTTTGGATATTATTGATTATATTCTTGCCAGTCCTAGGACTTGTGCTTTATTATTTACTTGGTCGATCAGCTTAAGGTTTAATAGGATATTATTATGGGTGACAAACGTATATTGATGATTGCTGGTGGCATAGGTGTTACGGTTTTGGTTTTGGTGATTGGTATGGCCATTGGCTCGGCTCGCGCTAGAGTGAGTGGTGATCCGTTTGCCGGCATGAACCCGTCAGTTAAGATGCAACAAAATAGAGCGGGTGGCATACCTACACATATTCAATCCGGGACTTTGCAATATATGCAGTCACGTAATTTGCATCAGCCCATACAAAATGCGAATCCCGTGGCCATGAATATGCCCATGCAGCCCAATATGATGTCTAATCAACCCATGCAAACGAATCCTGCGCAACAGCAACAAATGCTTTTACAAAACCTGCAAGCGCAGCAACGCTTGATGCAACAAAATACCAATGCCATGCCCAATATGATGTCGCCAATGCAACCTAATCCACAATCCATGATGATGGCCAATCCTAATCTCGCGCCGCAACAATCTTTAACTAGAAGATCTGGACAACAAGGTTCGCGACCTTTATTGATACGCGAATTTGGCATTGAAGTTAAGTCGTTGGGTTCCGGGCAAGCAGTGGTGAGTGGTGTTATGGGAAATTCTAAGGGTGCCAAAGCTGGACTTAAACGTAATGATATCATACTGCGTTTTAATAAAAAACGCGTGACACAAGGTCCGCAAGGGTTACAAAGCATGGTTCGTATGGTCCGCAATGAGCGCACATACCCCATGGTGATAATGCGACAAGGTGATATTCAAACGGTTCAAATTAAGGTTGGTGAGGGAGAATTAAATAATGTTCGCCCGATCACGCCCCCGGTTAGAAGGAAGCTAGCACCTGCTCCCATGGCTTTTGCCAATCCAAATAATATTCAAATGCAGGCTCAATTCCAATGCCCACAATGCTCGAATAAAGCCATGGGCCCAATGGGTCAAACGCCGCAATGTCAACAATGTGGCGCTAATATGCAAAGGATTAGATAATTATGAAGACAGATCCCAAAGATCATAAATCATGCGGGCCAACCGGTTGTGGCGCCTGCCCTAGTCAATGCACCAAAACAGGCATAGCCAAGATCTGGGTATTAGGCATAGGTACGTGTGCGGCCGTGGCAGTATTGACAACGGTATTACTACCCATGCCGGCACCCCCTGCAGGATTACCTACTATGACGACATCGCCGGGTATGCAGAATGTGGCCATGGTTAATCAGCGTCGTCGTATGCAAAATAATATGCAATTCCAACAAATGCCTATGCAAAATAATATGCAAGGAAATATGCAATTGCAGCAGTCTTGGCCTACGCAGGGTATGCCGATGCAGTCTAGGGGCCAAAATAATCAAGGCACCTTTCAATGCCAGGTTTGCTCTTGGCAAACCAGGGGCCCGGCTAATCAAAGACAATTTTGCCCACGGTGTGGTCCAGAAATGATGCGTATTGGATAAATATGAATAAACAGACCATACTCTCCTTATTGTTATTTTTTGCGGCCTCCTTGTTGATAAAGACAAGTTTTGGTTTATTGTCTAATTCAAAATCGCTTTTAATTTCGGGATCATTCGCTTTATTTGGCATATTCATCACAATGATATGTTTATTGCGTATATTCATGAGTGATGAAATCAAAAAGCCGAATTCGAGGTGGTTCAAATTTGATTTGAATTTGGAAAAGTTGGAATTCATCATTGTCGCGGCCTCATCGATACTCATTGCCGTTTTGACGGGTTTTTTATTGTACTTTGTTATTCATGTGACTTTTTGGCATACCCTATATCCGGATGGTTTATTGGGTGCAACGATTGCCGCCTTTATTGCCGTGGCCGATGTATATGTATTACGCCAATGGAAGAATAAGATATTTGGGGCCATTAGTGCCGATATTGAACACATTTTATTTTTATTACAAGTCGATTTCATTGTTTCTTGTATGACGACCATATCCATTGTTCTTTCTTGGGATGGGTTCTTGATTATCGACTATATTGTGGCCATATTAGTGACATTTGCTTTGCTTGGGTATAGTGTTTATTTCTTATGGGATTCCTGTAAGGGTTTGATGGACGGATCAACCAATAGTCATTTATTGGGCCAAATTTCAGATCATATCCGTGAGGCTGATAAAAGACTCAAATTAAAAACATTGAAGGTACGGCGCGTGGGCGTCACATTAGAAGTGGTTGCTCAAGTGAGCATGCCTAAGAATAGTTCCGTGTCTGATTTAAAAAACATATTACAAAACGTGAATCAAAAGTTCACAGATACTTTGCCACATGAACATGTAACTAATATAGGATTCAGCCGACATTGAGCACACAAACTAAACCTCCACGAACGGCTGCTGATAATGAAGCCCTAGACTCACCTAGTTCTAAGAATTTTAAAGGGCTGCCTTGGTCAAAGAAGACTTGCCAGGATTGCGCCGCACAAATCGTTTTTTGGACAATTATTGCGAATATCTTTTTGACAGTTTTGAAGATGTTTGGCGGTTATTGGTCGGGTTCTAAAGGCTTGATGGCTGATGGAATGCAATCTCTATCCTGTGTTTTGGCGAGTGTGATGATATGGATAAGCCTCAAATTAGCTCAAAAAGCACCTAATTCCAAATTCCCTTATGGTTATGGCAAAGTCGAGTATTTGGTTGCCCTAGGTGTATTTAGCATATTAATGGCTTTAGGACTTTTTATTGCTATTGAAAGCGGCATTTATCTATTAGAAGGCAAATTAGTCACGCCTGATTTAATCGGTTTGCCATTTGTCATTATTTCGGTTTTTATGACTTATATGATTTTTAGATACAATGTTTGCGCAGGTCAAAAATTAGACAGTGTGGGCTTGATGGCTAATGGCTTGCAGGCCAAGGCTGATTTGTGGTCGTCAACGGCTGTGACCTTGGGCATTCTTCTTTCCCAGTTGGGACCTGGATTTGCGGCAGCTGATCATTTGGCAGCACTAATCGTGGGCTTGATGATTGTTGTTGATGGAGGACATCATTGGTATTCCAATTTGAAAGTATTATTAGATGTGGCGCCGGACACGGAATTGACGAATAAAATCAATCAAACAGTCAGCGAAATTTGTGTCAATCATAAAACTGAAGGTATTCGCATCATTCGTATGGGTACCAAATTATGGGTGGGTGTCACAATTGATTTTAATAATGGGCATAGTTTGGCTCAAATAGAAGAGGTATCGACCAAAATCACCGCACTTTTGAAGAAACGTGTTAAGGCAATAGCCCATGTGGATGTGTATTTGGAACCGATAGCGTGAAGTGGAATCCTGAAGACGATCGTATTTTGGTCGAAATTGAACGCTGGGAAGATCAGCGTTTTAGGACTGGCAAAGCCGCTATGATAGTTGGCTTTTTTTTCTCACCCATAGATTCCGCTATAGATAGAATATTACCCCAAAAATTACTTAGTAAAGCCATTGGTCCGATGAAAAAAACACTTAAATCATTACAGGATACGTCAACAAATTTTGTGAATATTGATGCTTTATTAGATAAAACATCGGACTCGGGCATTGAAGTCGATAGCCTATTGGAAATGAAAGAATTACCCACCCCTTATTTAGATGAATTAGCACAGAGTTACTTTAGCCGTAATCAAATTGTGACCACTTTGCAAGGTGCTGGTTTTGCGACCGCCGGATTTGCATTAGCTCTTTTGGACATCCCTTTGATATTCATGCACAATATGAAAATGGTCTTACAAATCGGAGCCTGCTATGGTTATGACCCAGACTTGAAGAGCGAACGAGATTTTGCTTATAAAATATTTTGTTTAGTTGCTTCAGAACGTGAAAAAGATCGCCAATTGGCAATTGACGACATTAATGCGGCGATTTCGTCCATGGTTAAGCGCAATTTAATTGGCTCAGAACTTCGTGGTATGGCAGCTAAAGAAATTTCTGAATTGGCGATTACCAAAATCATACAATGGTATGCTCGGCGTAAGTTGTCAAGCGGCATCCCCATTGTTGGGATTGTTATTAGCGGCGGATTCAATTATTTATTCACCAAAGAAATGGCCACTTATGCCTATATGCTTTATAGAAAAAGGTTTATTCAAGATAAATTAGCACTTGGTTTAGAAGCCAGTGAAATCGCAAATACTGCGCCCATTAAACGCAAGCGGAAGAAACGGATGGTGCAAGTATGATGTCTGCCCTTTTTGGTAATTTGGCTTTATTTTTTCTTTTAGTAGCCAATACCTATACACCTATTAAATATGTCGCTAATAAGCTCATGCCAGACAATAAGGCCTTGAGACAAAGCATGGGCGATTTGTTAAAAGCGCATATTAAATGTAATATTATTGGCTTTATTTTTGGGATATTCCATATGCTACTTGAGTTCCAGAGCAATTGGATGTTATATACATCCATGGTCATTATGGCTTGGTTAACTTTGGCTGGTTTCTTGATGCGCTCTAAAGTAGATATGAATCGGGATATACGTAAATATGTCCGCTTATTACATTCGCAAATCATCATTTTTTGGATTATGGTGGCCATGTTGATTGTGGGCCATCTGATGGTCTTGGGCTATTAAATGGACAGAAAGCGCTTTGAACACAAACAAGGTAATTTGATCAAAAGCCTCGGTGTTTTTGTGCGTAAAAGCCAAGAAGTGGTTAATCGTGTGGGCCGAACATTTAAGAGTGGGGCTGGTAAAGTCGGGGCGAAGGCCAAATCAGCACCCCGAGAAGAAGTTGCCTCGTCTTTAGCCGATGAAATCAGAGCTATGCTTAATGAGCGTAATACGCCTAATGCGGATTTGGAAAAGCGTTTGGAAATGATTAGCGAAGCCGTTTTGCAATTGCAAGAGCAGGTTGCTCAGTCTAATACGCGCCAACCTATGGGTGAGGCACAATTTCAGGATGCTGTGGATTCGATTAGTGATGAAGAAGGCTTGGACGAAGAAGAAAAATCGGTTTTAGAAACTATATTCAAACAAAACTTAGTATTACAAGGGAGAACTTGATATGGCTCAGGCAAAGCGCACAACCACTGCTAAGAAAAATGGAAGCAATGGGACCAAGGTAAGAAGCAGGGCTAAAGCACCAAAATTTGATGCTTCTGTATTGACTAAGAAAACACCTAGTTCGGCTATAATGAATTCAACATTCCCGCCACCAAAACCTGCTTATTCAGGAGAGCCACTTTATGTGGGCATTGATTTGGGCACATCGCAAACAGCCATGTCCACATCCACTGGCATGCGATTGGTTATGCCGACTTATGTCGGGTATTCTAAAGATATGATTTCTAAAGAACTAACAGGCTCCAAGACTTTATTTGGCGAACAAGCCCTCAAACATCGCTTGTCTGTTAACTTGGTTAGACCCCTAGCTAAAGGTGTCATACAACAAAATGGGGCAGTCGACAAAAATAAAAACCTATTGGCTGTGCAGCAATTATTAAAACATATGTTGAAACAAGTTAAGCCTAAATCTGGTCAGCCTATATATGCGGTTATTGGCGCTCCAGCACGCGCTTCTATTAATAGCCAAAAAATCTTAGTTGATTCGGGCAAGAACGTCATGGATGCGGTGATGATTGTTTCCGAGCCTTTTTCTGTGGCTTATGGCATGGATGTATTGGACAGGGCATTAGTTATTGATATTGGAGCTGGAACGACTGATTTATGTCGTTTGCATGGAACCATGCCTGATGCGGATGACCAAATCACCTTAGACACAGCCGGTGACTATGTGGATGAAAAGTTGTCTGAACTCATTGCCAAAAAATATCCGGAAGCACAATTCAATACGAATATGATTAGAGCGTTTAAAGAGAAGAATGGTTTTGTTTCCAAGCAAACAGATAATCTCATTGTTAAGCTACCTGTAAAAGGCAAGCCAACGGAGTTTGACATCACAGCTGAATTACGTAAATCATGTAAGTCTATTGTGCCCGGAATGATTAAGGCTATTGCCAAGCTCATATCCAGTTATGACCCCGAATTCCAAGAAGACATACGCTCAAGGATTATCCTTGCCGGTGGAGGTAGTAAGATGATTGGCTTGGACAAGCTGATAGAAGAGGGCATGGAAGAGTTGGGTGGAGGTAAAGTCACCCGAGTCGATGAACCCGTCTACGCCGGTGCCAATGGAGCGCTTAAAATGGCCAAACGCATGCCCGCCAAATACTGGAAGTCTTTAGCCGTCGCTGCGTAATACGCGTCATTCAGGCCGTGTCATAACGTACCACTGCCGTCATTGCGATGAGCGCGAAGCAAGCGAAGTGGCAATCTAAAAACTATTAACTATTCAACTTTACTAATATTTTCACCCGGTGCTAATTTAACCTTAGATTGCCGCGGCGCTTGCTACGCGCGTCTCGCAATGACGGGGCTAATGAGCTTTATGACACGACCTGATCGCTAAGGAAGCGAAGCAAGTCCTGCGGCAATCTAAAGCCATTGCAACTCATTGGCCGCCTGCTAACAGGCAGGCTCCTCATAATGACGGTCTTCAATTAGCCCTTTACTATTTAGGAAACGCTAAAATACGCTCCAAAACCTTCCTCGGCCCCATGAATGAACGCGAAGTTGAGTTAATACCCACAATATTAAGATAATGTAAATAATATTTATAATTAGTCTTGATTATTTATACTTATTAATGCATACTACTAATTGTAAATAGCAATAGTTTATTAGTTATGCTAAATCGGTAATACTTATATGGCTCAATTGCCAGAAAGAAGTTTAAGTGAATGCAGACAATTTCTGATTTAATGTCACCCATAGAGGTGATTAAAAGTGATATGCCTTTGATAGAGGCTGTAGGCTTAATGAAAGCTAAAAAAATTAGCTCTCTTTTAATAGAAGAGAACGGCGACATCGCTGGTATATTCACCGAGAGGGATTGTGCGCGCAAAATCAATTGGAGTGCTGATGATATTGGCAATACGCTTATTGGAGAAGTGATGACTAGGGACCTTAAAACAGTGGACCCCGAAGTTTCTTGGGTAGACGTTCTTGAGTTGATGCAAAAGGAAAAGATTCGGCATATGCCAGTTTCAGACAAAGGTCAAATTGTCGGCATACTTTCTCAGGGTGACTTATTACGCTCGTATCAAGATCATTTAGAGGAAGAAATTAAATTGAGGGAAGGTGAGTTGAGGAAAACGATTGATGATTTGACCAAAGCTAAGGCTGATGCTGATCAATCCAATAAAGCCAAAAGTCAATTTTTAGCGAATATGTCACATGAGATTCGCACGCCATTGAATGCCATTATTGGTTTTTCTGAACTCATGCAAGACACAGAATTAAATAAAGAGCAGCATAAATACCAAAAGACTATAAAGTCGAGTGGTTTGGGTTTATTAGAAATCATCGAAGATATTTTGGACATATCCAAAATTGAAGCCAATCAGAGAAAGCTGGAATTTATTGATTTTGACTTGAAGAGCCTATTGGAGGAGTCACTTAATATCGCTTCAGCGCGTATTAAATCGGGTAGCGATGTCCATTTGAAATTCAAATATTCCAAGGATTTGCCGGAGCGCATCCATGGTGATCCAACGGCTATTAGACAAGTGACATTAAACTTGCTATCTAATGCAGTTAAATTCACAGAGCAGGGTGAGGTGGCCTTAATCGTAGAAGCGCAAAAGGATATTAAATCAGAAGAGGGTATATATCCTTTGGTCATGATGGTTAAAGATTCAGGCATTGGCATACCTAAAGAAAAGCTCAGTCATATTTTTGACAATTTTGTACAAGTGGATGAATCTACGACACGCAAATATGGCGGCACGGGTTTAGGTCTAGCTATAACACAGTCTTTGACTGAAATGATGGGTGGAACTATACATGTTGAATCAGAACTGAATGAAGGCAGTCGATTCATTGTAACAGTTAATTTAGCTGGCGCCACATCGGAGTCAGATCAAGAAATGAAAGCCATAGATGTAGAAAGCTTTAAGGGCAAAAAAGTCTTTATAGTAGATGATAATCCTGAGGCCTTGGTATTATTTTCTAAACGTTGTGAAAAAATGAATATTGAATTACAAGGCACCGCTGATTCAGGTGAAAAAGCTTTGGCTTGGTTGGCGCAAACTAAAGCTTTGCCTGATTTAATGATGATAGATATTATTATGCCTAATATGGACGGACTCCAATTAATTCAAGAAATTCGTAAAGTTTCCAAATATAATTCTATTCTATTCATGGCTATATCGGCTCAATCAACAAAAGATGGTATGCGCGATGCATTGGAAGCTGGTTTTGATGCCTATATGCCTAAACCGAGTTTAGAAAGATCGATGTCGCAAATTATTAAGACTCAATTGGATGGCGCTGAAACTGAAGAATCGAATGACGGTAAAAGTCCGGGATTGAGTCAGGATGTTTTTCAAGACATGCGCATACTTGTGGTTGAAGATAATTTCATTAATCAAGAATTGATTAGAGCATTATTAGACAAAGTTTGTTCAAATGTAGACATTGTTTCAAATGGCCAAGAAGGCGTTGATCAGGCGCGTAAAAATTCTTATCACCTTATTCTTATGGATTTGCAAATGCCGATTATGGGCGGATTAGAGGCTGCTCAAATTATTCATAATGATATTAATCCTGATTTGCCAATAGTGGCTCTCACAGCCGCCGCACGGACAGAAGATAAGCTAGAAAGCAAAGAGGCTGGTATGAATGGCTTTTTGGCCAAGCCTATTAATACCTACGAGTTAAATAAAATCCTCGCCAAATATTGCCCCGCACTTAAGTAAGTCCCCTTTAGACGCGCGCACATACATGGAAAGCCCACACGTCATTGGGAGAGTGAGTGTCCGACGAATAAGGAGGGCGTGCCACGAACAGGCGCGGGCGCAATCCAAAACAGTAATATTTGAGCCTCATCCGATATAGCAAAACTGGCCATTATTAGCTCTAGATTGCCGCGTTCCGCCCGCCTGCCTGCCGGCAATGACAATGGTTCTTCCTCGCTATAGTGTGAATTAATAAATTGTAGAAATTGTTGATTATGTTGGCGCGTGCATGCGTGTGATTTTTTTGATATAATTCTGCAGAATTAAGTTGACAGCTATTTGAGTTCGTGTAAAATAAGCACTTAACTTAACTGCAACTCACTTGCAGTAGTATTTATACCGAATCAAAAGGGTCCGATGAGTCAATTAGCAGAACCAAAAAAAGAATTTGAAGAATACCTACAAAGGAATCAAATCCGCTTTAGTAAGCAGCGCGATCAAGTCCTAGAAGTCTTCCTTACACAAGAGGGGCATATGACTGTCGATGAATTAGCCATAAAGGTTAAGGAATCTTACCCTGAGGTTAGTAATGCAACTGTGCATAGAGCCATGAAACTTATATGCGATTCAGGCATTGGCGAAGGTTTTAATGTTGGTCAAAAAGCTATGCGTTATGAGCATCATTATGGTCATAAAGAACATGATCATATGATATGCGATTTATGCGGTCGAATCACTGAATTTGCTGGTAAAGAGCTCGCACGTTATTATGAAAAAAGTACACAGGCAGAAGGATTCACCGTTAACCAACACCGTTTATTTGTTTATGGCATTTGTCAAAAATGCAATCAATCGCCACATAGTCATTAAAGCCTAATTGAGAAAAGACAAAATATGAGCCAACCCGTTTCCAATGCGCAAAATGAAGACCTTGAAGTAAACACCGCTAAAACAGTTAAGAATAACCACGATCACAATGATGAATGTGCTTCAAAAACGGGCAAAATATTTCTTGTCGGAAATCCCAATGTTGGTAAGAGCTCCATCTTTAATGCGCTCACAAATAGTTATGTGACTGTTAGTAATTACCCAGGCACAACTGTCGGAATAGCTTCTGGCAAATTGCGCATTGGCGGTCATCATGAATTCTCAGTTATTGATACACCTGGTATGTATTCTATGCGACCCATAACAGGCGAAGAGAGTGTTGCCCGTAATTATTTATTAGAACAAATACCCGCCTGCATATTACATGTTGTGGATGCTAAGAATCTCGAGCGCATGTTGCCGCTTACATTACAGCTTATAGAGACGGGGCATCCCGTTATTCTAGTATTGAATTTATATGATGAATTAGAATCTCGCGGTATGCAATTAGATGTGGCGCACTTGGAACATGATTTGGGCATACCTGTCATTGAAACTGTAGCTACACGCGGCCGAGGTATGCAAAACCTTAAAGCGCGTATTGTTGAGGTGGCTGACAAACGTTATAAATTCAATATGTTCAAAACAAATTATTCACCCGAAATTGAAAACCGCATAGCTAATATTTGTGAATTTTTAGATGGTGATTATGAGGTTTCGAATCGAACAGTTGCCGCATTAATTGCTCAAGGTGATTCAGAAGTGATAGAGAAAGTAGAAAAGCGCATAGGGTCCGACAAAATTAAAGAGATTATGGGCGACTTGTCCTTTAGACAATCTGCCCAAATTTTTATTCAAGACCGCCTTAAGGTCACACGCAAATTAATCGCTGAACATCTCAAATTTGTACAAGAGGCCAATAAAGAACCGGCCTGGAAAGAGCATTTGAGCCATTTATTAATCCATCCAATTTTTGGCGTGCCGATATTACTAGCTGTGCTTTATTTTGGTTTATTCAAATTTGTGGGTGAATTTGGCGCTGGCACTTGCGTTAATTTTATTGAAGGGGTTATTTTTGGTCAGTATATCAACCCTCCCGTTCAATCTTTTTTCGCCTTTTTGTTTGGCGATAATATGTTTTATGATTTATTCGCAGGTGATTACGGCATTATAACTTTGGGTGTGCGATATGCCTTTGCGATTGTTTTGCCAATTGTATCTACGTTCTTTATAGCCTTTTCGATGATTGAGGATTCAGGTTATTTGCCACGTTTGGCCATGTTAGTGGATAAGATGTTTAAGTCCATAGGTTTGAGTGGAAGAGCTGTTATTCCAATAACGCTTGGATTCGGTTGCGATACGATGGCTACCATCACAACGCGTACATTAGAGTCTAAAAAGGAAAGAATTATTGCGACTTTTCTTTTGTCTTTAACCATTCCTTGCTCAGCTCAATTGGGTGTTATTCTTGGTATATTGGGTAATAGTCCCAAAATGCTTGTTTTGTGGGCCCTTACCATGGGCGTTGTCTTCCTTATAAGTGGTTGGATGGCAAAGCAAGTCTTTAAGGGCGAGGGCACATCTTTCTTTATGGAATTGCCCCCACTTAGAATGCCAAGTGTTGTGAATGTTTTTACCAAAACTTATTCACGCATGGTTTGGTACTTTATTGAAATTGTGCCAATCTTTTTGTATGCATCAGTCATTATTTGGTTTGGTAAATTAACAGGTCTTTTTGAAATGGGAGTCAAGCTCATCGCTTATCCCGTGACATGGGTGGGTATGCCCGAGGGTGTTGCGCCAGTGTTCCTATATGGTTTCTTTAGGCGCGACTTTGGTGCAGCCGGTTTATTCGATATGGCCAATCAAGGTACTTTGAGTGGTAATGGCATGTTGATTGCAACGGTTGTCTTGACTCTATTCGTGCCTTGCATAGCTCAATTTGCTGTTATGTGGAAAGAGCGCGGTGGAGCCATGGCTATGGGCATGGCGGCCTTTATTTTTCCATTCGCATTTTTTATCGGTTACGTGCTTAATGGCATATTAAACCTTACAGGTATACAGCTTTGAACTGCTCGTATTGCAATACGTCATTCACAGAAGCAACGGCAGCTGTAGGTGGTTGTCATAGCTGTCATCAGTCCGATAGTGCTGGAGCTCCAAGTGGTTGTGGCATGCTTAAATGCCCAAAGTGCGGGTATGATAATCCGCAAGAAATTGTATGGTTAAAGAATTTGGCTGCTAAAGTTAGCGAAGGGAGCAAAAGATGGAGCAAAACACTCTTGAACACAATCACGAGAAAATAGGGGTATCTGATCTGGCTCATGAAATATTAGAGGATTATTGGGTTGAAACCGAAGAAAAGGGTTTGGCTTGGTCTTACACAGGTGGCGATGCAGAACCGATTACGAAAGAACTATTGGAAAAAAATATGGCTGTGTGGAAGGACGGTGTTTTAACAATTACGAATCATGGTCGCCTTGAAGCCAGATCTTGTGTTAGACGCCATCGTTTGGCCGAAAAACTCTTTGCTGATGTTTTGCATGTGCGTGGAGATAAAAATCATGAATTGGGTTGTGAGATGGAGCATTTATTGCAAACAGAAGTTGCTGAGAATATCTGCACTTTATTAGGTCATCCAACCATGTGCCCACATGACAAGCCTATTCCAGAAGGGGACTGTTGCCGGGATGAAAAACGCATGCCGCGCAAATTGGTCCGTAATTTGACTGAATGCGAATTAGGCGAAACGGGTCTGATTGCTTATTTAAAGACTGAGCAGGAAGATACATTGAATAAATTAACGGCTATGGGTGTTTTGCCAGGCTTGCCTATTAAACTGATTAAGCGCAAACCTGGTTTTTTGTTTCAAATGGGCCAAAGTCAATTTGTTGTGGATAGAGAATTGGCGTCCATGATACAGGTTAGGTTTTCAAAGAATTAAGCTTATTAATGGAGATGATGAGTCATATGCATAATCAGCCAATATCACAACAGTCAATGGATGGAAATTTGGCTCAACGCATTCAATCTTTGGAGTCAATTATCATGGGTGCGATAAGTAAATTAGAAGATACCAAAAGGCATTTTAAGTCGAATAAAGTACGTGAAGTACGCGAAGAATTGGTTCAGGCTTTAGAACAGAAATAAATAGACAAAATTTATTAGGATTATCTAACGCGCTTGAGGTTTTAGCCTCGTGAGTTGAGATAAAACAACGCAACACCGACGAGGCTAAAATAACTGAATATATGGCGATCTAAATTACGCCGAAAGGGGAGGTGAATTTTGATTAGGTCTGCGGATTGCTTAGCAAAACTAAATAACTAGAATATAAAATATGTACTTAGGAGAATGAATGAAACGTTTATTTACAGCTGCATTAGCTATTATGGTTGTGTGCTCATCGGCACCCATGGCTTTTGCTGACGAAATTAGTGATTTGAAAAGAGAAATGGCCTCTTTAAGAGCCGATTATGAATCAAAAATTGCTATGTTAATGACGCAAGTTGATAGTATTGCACGCAAAAGTGAAGCAACATCTGACCGTGTGAGTAACTTGGGTAGCGGTATAACAACTGAGTACGTTGGCCGACAAAATGGTCCTTTTGGCAAGGGTGGTTTAATTGTCAGAGAAGAATCTGGTTTTGGACAAGTCAGCGTCGGTGGTTATATGGACCATGAATTCGAGGACTTTGACAATACAGCGTCTACTTTCGATCAACATCGTTGGATTATCAATATTGGTGCCGAATTAGGCGATCGCCTTCGATTCTATTCTGAATACGAAATCGAACACGGTGGTCCTGACTCTGCTAGTGTTGGTGAAGCCAAGGTTGAACAAGCTTGGATAGACTACCTCATTGTTGAGCAATTTAATATCCGTGCGGGTGCAGTACTCGTACCTTTTGGTCGTTTCAACTTATACCATGATTCAGATCAACAAAACTTGACTCAACGCGCTCTGGTGAACAGAGACATTATTCCTACAACATGGACTGAGTCGGGTGCTGGTATTTATGGTGAATTTGAATTAGGCGGCGAAGCCTTTGAAGATTGGGAATTCGGTTATGAAGCCTATGTCATCAATGGTTTGAACGCTGGGTTCTCAGACACAGGTATGCGCGGAGCTCGAGGTTCACTTGAAACTGACAATAATAACAATAAGGCCTTAGTTGGCCGCTTAGTTGTTAGCCCTGCTTTAGGCACTGAAATTGGTTTTAGTGGATATGGCGGCGGTTACAATACTACAGGGGACGATATCACTGGTATTGCTATTGACGGTTTATTCACCATGGGTGCATGGGAATTAACAGGTGAATGGGCGCATTTTGATGTTGATGAGCCTGCAGGCAGTGACGTCGCTAATGACTTTGACGGTTATAGCGTGCAATTGTCATATGACTTCTGGTGTGATGCATTGGATGACACTTTCTTAGGTCGTAGCTTTGATGATCCAAAATTCGCAATCATTGGTCGTTTTGGCGCTGCCGAAATTAGTGATGACAGCGATAATGGAACTGGCGATAATAAAGAAGATCGATTCACTGTCGGCTTCAATTACAGACCTGTCGAAAGCTGGGTATTCAAATTATCTTATCAATGGAATGACACAGATAATGAAACATTAGAAAAAGGCGACTCTGAAGGCCTAACTGCCTCAGTTGCCATGGGATTCTAATTGGAATTAACTGAATTACAAACAAATGATGCAAATGTAGTTGAGAACGCCTCTCCTTCGCCTAAGCAGGCGGAGGGAGGTGTCTCCTCAACGTTTGTTAAAGAAGAGGTAGTTCATCCCATGCATGATGGTTTATTATGTCGTTTGCCAATTAGTACAAAGATGTTCATATCGTCATTTATGTGCGTTATCGGTTTGAGTTATTGCGCATTATTGGGCAATATTTGGGTTGAGACGGAGATGTCCATTCCATTGATTATTGAAGGTTATGGCGACTTTGAATTCATGGGTTTAATTGACCATACGTTTCGTTACCTTTCTTGGTTTGTAGCTACTTTTGCCATCACGGTTTTATTATTTTTATTCACTCGAGCTAGCGAGCAACTTAAGCGTATATTTGCGGCTGTCGTGCCAGTATTGATACTGTCAGATATTGGATCGGCATGGTTAATTCGCTACAATGATTTATTCGCATGGCAATTAGCCTTGTCTGGACTCATGCTTGCATTGTGTTTTTTGACGATGTTTTTGCGCGTTCAATATGACTTGTGGTTCCCACACTCGCATAAACAAGGTTAGTCTATGAAGCATGCTAAAAAAGCGGCATTCTTTTTGTGTAGCCAAATACTCCTTATTTGTCTATCTCCTGTTCAATTAGTCACGACGGCTTATCAACGCCTTATTCTCAAAGACAATATAGCCATAATAACTTTAAAACAAGCCTATGCCATTGTATTAACCACAGTGGACGAATTTGTACACAAGACGTATCCGGGCGATATAACATTTGAATCAACCATACATCAAATTACGCCTGACATCAAAGCTCGCATTAAAGAACAAGCTGATGTGACCTTAGATGAGAATTTGGATGCCGCTTTTCACTTTAGGGTGATTCAGAAATCAGGAAATATTATTGGTTATGTTGTTGAAGACTATGTGAGAGGTAAATGGGACCCTATCCATTACGCGCTTGCCATAACACCCGAGGGTGCTGTTAAGAGTGTAGCTATATTAGAGTATAGAGAAAAACGAGGCAAGCCGGTTGCCAAAACGCGTTTCTTGAAACAATTCCGTGGCAAGACCATAACGGATTCTATTGAGGTGATGAAGGATATTAAAGGCATAACAGGTGCTTCGATATCGTCCAATGGAGTGACCAATGGCATTCGAAAACTTCTGCACTTATTTCAAGAATTTTATTCCTAAAAAAAACCTAGACCAGCCACTTGTGCGTATGCAATACCTCATGGGGACATTGGTCACCATAGAAGTCGCGGGCATGCAAGAAGCGCCGGGCATAGAAGCGATATATGCCGCCTTTGAAGAAATGCGCCGCATCGAAAACCTCCTAAGTCGTTTCATCGAAAGTAGTGATATTAGTCGCCTTAATGCCACACCACAACATAAGTCAAAACCCATTAGTAGAGAATGTAAGGAAGTCCTGCAGGCATCTGTATTTTTTGGAGAATTGTCACAAGGTCAATTCGATGTCACATTAGCAGGCATACAAGATTTATGGCGACAAGCCAAAGTGAATAAAAAATTGCCTGATAAATCCGAACTTGATCAGGCTTTGAATGAAACGGGTTATCAACATATTTTTGTCGATAAAAATAAGGGCACCGTATTAATAGCATCTAATGGAGTGAGTTTAGATTTGGGGGGTATTGGCAAGGGTTATGCGGTCGATAAGGCCGTTGATTGCTTGAAAGACTTAGGTGT
>JBLINS010000003.1:0-64025 GCA_047639455.1 Candidatus Omnitrophota bacterium | reverse complement strand
AATCTTTATGGCCAATATCAAGCACGGTTTGATCATTCGTATAAGAATGAATAGTGGTCATGAATCCTTTTTTGAATCCAAATTTATCCTTAATTACTTTAACCAAAGGGGCTAAGCAATTAGTTGTACAAGAAGCATTTGAAATCACATGATGATTCGTGGCTTCATATTTTTCTTGATTCACACCCAATACAACGGTGATATCTTCATTTTTAGCGGGAGCAGAAATAATGACTTTTTTAGGCCCGCTCTTTAAATGGCCTTGAGCCTTCTCTTTATCAGTGAAGACACCTGTGGATTCAATAACAATGTCCACATTATGATCGCCCCAAGGAATCTCAGCTGGAGATCTAAAGCTCAACATAGCAATTTCTTTACCATTGACCACTAAATTAGTGTCTTTGGTAGAAACGTCTCCGTCAAATTCACCGAGAATTGAATCATATTTTAATAAATGTGCATGTGTTTCGATTGGTACGGGAAGATCATTAACAGCAACCACTTCCACATCTGGATTGGCTTGAGCTGCTCTAAAAATATTCCGACCAATGCGACCAAAACCGTTTATACCTAGTCGTATTGCCATAATTTACCTTCTTTCCTATATTTATATACTACCTATTACAAAAACTCATTTGACATAAAGAGACGCGATTATACGCCCCCATACCCCTTTAGTCAATCGCTTCCACCCCACCTACACTCTCCACCGATTTTAACACCCCGGGAGTGTTAAAATCGGTTAATCAAGAGTTAGTTTATTAATTATTAGAGCGGCTTTTTGTTCATTGGAGTACTCATCCACAAAGTCCTTGTAGCCCTCTCCAGCCTCATCTAGATAAGAGGCGTATGTGCAGAGATTAGCTTCTGAATCTTTACCTATATATTCTTGGAACGAAGAATAGTCCCATGTTGAGGCATTCCGACATAAGTTGGCCTTAACTGGATTTAAGTGCAAATAACGAGTTAAATGCAATAATTGCTCATCGGTTTCAACTAAGACATTCTTAAATCTACCCACCCATAATGGGCCTTTGCGCCGACGGGTCTCATTAAAATATCGCGTATAACTATTCTGCAGATTTCCAACAAAACGAGAAATCCCGTCCCCTTTGACTTGTTTTAGCATTAAGTGAAAATGTGTTGGCATAATACAATACGCGATAATTTCTACACGAACTTCATAGTCAACAAAAGTCTCTCTAAAAGCCTTATAAAAGCCCGATTTATCAACAAATTTTGAAGATTGGAAATGTGAGAACTTAGAATGCTTTTGATCAACGGAGAAAAAAAGCAGCATTTGCTTGAAACGTTCATACTCTCTATCAACATTGAATATAGTGAAACCAGCTATGCTTTTATTAAAAACATGATAAATCTCACCATCCGCTAAAGGCTGCTTTCTTTCCATGCCTCTTTATATCACAACTCCTAACCATTTTAACACCCCGGGAGTGTTAAAATCGGTTAAGGGCTTTTGGTGGTGAGATTAAGGGCGCCATGGGGTGTAGGCGCATTGATTCGGTGGGGATTGGCCAATTGGCGGCGGATGAATTTGTAAAAAGGCCTAAGCCCTGTAACAGCAACCATTTTAACACCCCGGGAGTGTTAAAATCGGTTAAGGGCTTTTGGTGGTGAGATTAGGGGTGTCTTGGGGTGTGGGTGTGTTGATTCGGTGGACATTGGTCAATTGGCGGCGGATGAATTTGTAAAAGAGGACATTGGATGCGCGCTTGAAGCTCACATACATTTTGGGGAATTTTTTGTCTTCCATGAATAGTAAGTGGGCTTGTAAGGCTGATACGCCTGACTTCTCGTCCACGGATAATAAATAACGTAATGAACTGTCGGGGATGAATTCCTCTTCCCTCTCTGGGATGGCGCATAAATAGGCTAATTCATACACATCATCCATGCTCAAATTCAAATCCTTAAAGGCTCTTCCTATATAGTATGAAAGCTCTTGGTCTTGGTCTTTATTGATTAGCGTGTATTTTTCTAATGTATCTATAGCGTCAGACAAAAACACCCCTAAAGCGACGTCGGCATTATAAAGAATGCCGGCAATAATGATGGCTGCATCATCCGATTGGCCTGGACCTTCCCGGTGACGTATATAAAAATAACGTCGAAATTCTTCGGGTACTGTATTTTCATCATCCTCAGGATGATTAATAATAAGTCCCGATTCTTTGAATGCCTCTATTTGATCTTCATGTTCACCATGTGAAATGCTGTCGCCATTAAAACCTTGGATTTCTAATTGGCGTATATCAACGTGATAACATTCGCCACAACCTATGCGGATTTGATAACGCGACTCTGTCTCTTTGCGAATATCAGGATTATCTCGCAATCCTCCCAAATACAAACCTCTCAAAACATCTCTGGCATTAACTTGTTTGTCTTTAAATAAAGGAATGCCCAAAAATGGCTCACCGTCCAAATTAACCAAACGATTACGTTCTTGGCCATTAATAGTAGCATCAACAAAATCAAGGATTTCGTCAATATTCTTCTGCCTAAAGGCCTTGGTTTCGTCTGGATTGCGGTTTAAGGCCTTGACGACATCATCAATGGTTGTATTCACAAAGGCTCTTTTTTTGAATACACCTGAGCCTGTATGTGAGCGACCTTCTATGGACTGAATGTACAAAGCTTCTCTAACGGGGTTAGAGCAATACAATTGTTTGTATTCGTTTAGGTTTTCAAAATCTCTTTGAATCAACGCCGCTGGGGCAACTTTTTTGTGAAAGGACGTCATTTTTAGGACTATTCTCCAAGACACATATCAACTTCGAGTGCATTTCCATTAAGAAAAGATGCGATGTCCATGGGTTTGGAGCCGGCCTTTTGTAATTTTAGAATTCGCAATATACTTCGCCCTGTTTGAATGTCTAGGCCCAGCTTATCCACTTGTACTATTGTGCCCGGCGGTTTGGTTGTAGTGGGCATATCCAAACATTGCGTTTGAATAATTTTTAAAGGCTCTTGTTTGAGCGTGGTTTGACTGCCCGGCCAAATAAAATAAGCTCTAACTTGATTATGTATATCCGCCGCACTTTTTGACCAATTAATTGACGCATTCTCTTTGGATAGCTTAGTGCAAAATGTGGCTTTGTTTTCGTCCTGTACCATAGCAACGCAAGTGGCTCCGACTAATTGATCAATAACTTGCATAATGCAGTCAGCGCTTAATTCAGCTAATTGGCCCCACACCTCAAGTGCATTTTCATTACCATTCAAAATTAATTCAGACTGATTCAAAATATCACCGGCGTCCATTCTCTGACCCATGCGCATAATGGTCGTACCAACTATTTTTTTTCCATCATATAAGGCCTGCGGTATCGGAGATGCGCCTCGATATTGCGGCAATAAAGAAGGGTGTATATTCAGAGACTGATGGGTGGGTAAATTTAGGAAATCTGTACTCAATTTAATACCTAAAGAAACAACTAAAAATAAATCCGGCTTAAGCTGAGTTATTGAATCCAAAAAGACTGCTGAATTAACATCACTTTGATATTGAATCTCTATATTTTTGGATTGTGCCCAAACTTCAATCGGAGCCGGCTTGACCTTACGGCCCCTACCCTGCGGCTTGGACGGTGGCAAAACTACAGCGGCTAATTCGTGTTCGCTTTTGCTTATCGCTTCTAATGCGGGTATTCCAAAATTGCCTGTGCCAAAGAAGAATATTTTCATTAATTTACCAATGCTCCGTCATTGTGAGGCGCGTAGCAGACGTGACAATCTCACAGAACCCGCGCAGCAGGATCCCATGCGTAGCAATGAAACGATTTTAAATTAAAGGATTGTTGTTGGATCCTCACGTCACTAGCTACGCGTTCCTCAGGATGACGGGTTGCCATAACTACGCGTTCCTCAGGATGACGGGTTGCCATAACTACGCGTTCCTCAGGATGACGGTGTGTCATAGTGTAAAAGGGTTTGAAGATGATGTGGCTCAATCATTCAGCGGGTGGCTTTCCATAGCGGGTGCAAAGGTGTTTGATTGTTCTACGTGATTTGAGCCAGCCAAGTCGGTGTACAAATAACTTACCATCCAAATGGTCAACTTCATGCTGAAAAATTCGGGCTAACAAACCCCTGGCCTCAACCGTTTCCCATTCACCCTTGAGATTCATGCCGCGCAATGTGACTTCTTGATATCGCGTCACATGCTCATATGTTTCGGGGACACTCAAACAACCTTCTGGCTCATTGAGTTTGCCACTTTTCTTAATAATTTCGGGATTAAAAAAAACTAATTCTTTACCATGCGCGCCATCTGCACTAGCCACAAAAAGTCGCTTAGACAAGCCAACTTGATTAGCTGCCAAGCCTACGCCGCGCTCATAATACATGGTCTCAATCATGTCCTGAACTAATACCTTTTCTTTATCCCCAATACTTTCATAGGGTTCTGTTTTTTTAAATAGTACCGGATCTGGAAATGTGGTGAGCTTCATTAAGGCCATAGGATTTATTGCTTCATTGCCTTTTTGAGCTTGAGATTCTTTTGGGCAGCCACTCCATCAGTAATAGATTTTCTAAGGAGTTGAACTTCATGTGGGCTTAGTTTTCTGGACTGACCAGGTTTGAGTGTGCCTAGTGATAACGGGCCATATTTGAATCGGTGCAAGTCTTTGACTTCTCTTTCGAGGATTTCCATCATACGGCGGATTTGTCTATTCTTACCTTCGTGTAATTCTATTTCGTAAGCATATCCTTGACCTTCAAAGACATGCTCGCTAATAGAGCATGTCGCTGTTTTGACATTGTCTAGTTTCATGCCTTTGCTAAACTTCTCCATTTGGCCTTTGGATAGCGGTTTATCAAGAACAACAGCATAATGCTTCACAACGCCATAGCTGGGATGTGTTAATTGATTGGCCATTTCGCCATCATTAGTCATTACTAATAAGCCAGTTGTATCCATGTCTAAACGTCCAACAGGCAATATGCGCTCTTTAAGTTTTTTGAAAAAAGCTACAATAGTTGGGCGGCCGTGAGTGTCAATGGCCGTCGACACAACTTTTCTGGGTTTATTAATAATATAATAAACTTTTTTCTCTTCGCCAATAGTTTGATCGTCCACTTGCACAGTGTCTTTGTCTGCATTCACACGAAATCCGCGCTCAGTAATGATTTTGCCATTCACAGTGACATGGCCCTCTTCAATAATACTAACAGCCCCACGGCGACTAGCTACTCCTGCATTGGCTAAAAAAACCTGCAGTCTAAGATCTTTTTTCGAAATATCGGTAGAGTCCGATGATGGATTTGGCATCGCTTATTTTTCCTTGTTTTAACATACGTTTAATTTCAGTCTGATTAAATTCCCGGATTTCCAACTCTTCATCACTATCCGGATTTGGCTTAGTTTTAATTAAATCAATTGCTATATATAGGTAGACTTTGCCATTCGATTCCGCAGGCATCACAATAAATGTTCCCAAACTTGTTAATTTTTTGGGTTTATAGCCTGTTTCTTCTTCGGTCTCGCGCTTAGCACAAACACGCGGTAACTCACCTTGGTCAACTGTGCCTGCGGGTATTTCCCACAAATAGGCATTAGCACCATGTCGATATTGACGCACTAAAACGATTTTGTTCTTAGGCGTCACCACAACCATGGCCGAAACCTTAGGTCTGGCTATCCAATCACGAATTCTATCCTTGCCGCAAATGGGTACCGTATCACGATAAACAGTTAATCTGCGGCCTTCAAAGACGAGCTTGCGTTTCTTATGGGGTCTGGAATCAATTTTGGACAATATATTTATTAATCAGCCTATTACCTGCATAAAACCATAACCGATACCAGTCAAAGTGTCAATCGACAAGTCGGCGAGAGGAAAATGTGCACAAAATCAACGTCATTGCGAGTTGCGCGTAGGTCGGTTACACTCTAGTTACACCGACATTAGGTGTCTCGCGTTGAGGCTCGCACCGTCACAGCAACACGGCAATCTGGAGTTTAATTAGGCGCTGGGTCTCGCATATTAATAAATTTGTATCGTGTTGATCTTAGATTGCCACGTCGCAGCTACGTACTCCTCGTAATGACGCGGTAAAAGTTATTCTGGCTTCATGACTCCATTTTCGAGCCATGTGAATTTGCCGTCAAAGACATCACGGCTAACATTGTAAGCTTTGGTGTCATTATTGCAGAACAAATCCTTGAATTCGCCTTTAATGCGTTTACGAGCATATTGGCAGAACAAATCACATAAATCGACAGCATTAGCTGCGGCTGGGACGTCTTTGGCTAATTGTGCTGCTTGCGCAATGCTGGCAGCCATAGCGAATAGATCCGTTCCAATATTAACTATGCGCGCTAAAGACTTTTGTTTTTGTTCAAGCTTAGGTCCGTTTATGGCCATGAGATGGAACATGTCGCGTGACATTTTGCGGCCCAAACGTTCAACAGCTCTTAAATGACCTTTAAGTTTCGGCGGCACGCCGTCCATGCTGATGGAGTTGGGGATGAACCATAATTTTGGATACCATAAGGCATAAACCGATGTGGCCTTAAGAAAGTATGGGATTTTGGAAAAGATACTACCTGGGGCGAATAGTCCCATGGCTAATTTAAGATGCCAATCCATAGCTTCGCGGGCGATGAATAAATGCATAATATCGGTTGTGCCTTCAATGATTAAGTTAATACGTGTATCACGCATAATTCTTTCGGCCGGAATGGCCCTCTCACCTCTAGCTCTTAAAGAATCAGCGGTTTCATAGCCTCTTCCACCACGTATTTGCACAGTATCGTCGGCTATGCGCCAAGAGATTTCTGTACAAAATAATTTGGACATAGCCGCTTCTAAGCGCATATCTGTCTTACCCTGATCAGCCATATGAGAAACTAGCCAAGTCACACTTTCCATGGCAAATGTATGTGCTGCCATAGAAGCTATTTTATTCGCAACAGCTTCATGTTTGCCAATAGCGGCACCCCATTGAACGCGTTCTCTAGACCATTCACGCACGACGTTCAAACAATACTTAGCCATGGCGGATGTGGCAGCCGGAACGGTAAGTCTACCTGTATTCAAAGTAGTTAGCGCAAGTCTCAAGCCCTTACCTTCTCCTAAGACTATATTCTCTTTAGGCACTTTGACGTCCGTGAACTTGATCAAAGCATTTTGTATGCCGTTCAAGCCCATAAAGCTACAACGATGCAGAACTTCCACACCTGGCATATCTTTCTCAACAATGAAAGCTGTGATTTGTTGTCTTTCTTTACCCTTAATCATTTTACGTGGGGTTTGAGCCATAACAATGAATATATCGGCTATCGCGCCATTAGTGCACCATAGTTTAGTTCCATTAATAACAAAATTAGCACCATCATCTATTGGGTCAGCCTTAGTCGACATTTTGGCAGGATCAGAACCCACATCAGGCTCAGTTAATGCAAATGCTGAGATATACTTGTTTTTGAAACGTGGTAAATACTTTTTCTTCTGTTCTTCGGTACCAAACATTTTGAGGGGTTGCGGCACACCTATGGATTGATGTGCAGACAACATCACGGCAGTAGAACCACAATGACTAGCTACAAGCCCCACGGCGCGATTATAATTAACCTGTGTCATGCCTAAACCATCATATTCTTTAGGGATTTTGATAGCAAAGCAGCCTAATTCGGCTAGGCCTTGATAAACTTCTTCAGGGATAATGCCTGTGCGATCGACTTCATCGGCATTTAACTTTGCTTTGAGCATAGTCTCAATCTTGGCACAGAATTCATCGCCTATTTTTTTGTCTTCTGCTGTTTGAGTGGGGTATGGGTGAACTAAACCCCAATCAAATTTACCTTTAAACAAGCTAGCCACAAAACTGGGTTGAGTCCATTCAGCCTCACGTGCCGATTCAGCAACATCCATAGCTGCTTTTTTTCCTGCTGACATATGCTTAGCATCAAACATTTCCATTATTTAATATCCCCCATTGACTTGCTTCAGAAAAAACAAAACGAGTTGACCCTTCTGGTTTTGCTCCATAACCATAGTCTACCCAACCAAAATCAACCCCAGCATTGATTGCCAATTGACAATCAATATCACTGTCACCAATTAATAAAACTTCATTTGCATTTACTTTTAACTCACGCATAATATGCATACTTCCTTCTGGATTGGGCTTTAGCTTAAAGTCTAGCCCAGTCCCAAGCACGTTTAAAAAAAATGGACTTAGTCTTAAAGACTCCACCATGCGCAGAGCTAAGTGGTGTGGCTTATTGGTGACAATCACCTTTTTAATATTAGCCAACTCATTCTTCAAGACATTCACAACACCTGGATAAATCTCAGTCTTAACCAAACAATTCTTCAAGTAATCTTCTCTAAAAGCTTCCACACACCCCGCTGGTAACTCCCCACCTTGAGGCCCAAACATCAAATCTCTAATCAAGTCATTAACGCCACGTCTAATAGTTGGCTTGATTTCTTCCAATGACTTTTCTTCAAATCCATATTGCTTTAAGACTCGATTCGCGCATATAGCAATATCAGGTGCCGTATCCACCAATGTGCCATCAAAATCAAAAATAATTAATTGATATTTATCCACGTCTACTTTGCAAAATACGCATCAAAGCTATATCGACGTGTCTTATCCCATTTTTTATGCAATACATAAGTTCCTACCAAAAAGAATGTGTCCATTAAATAAATCACCCATAAAGGTATATGAATTGATTCACCAAAACAACCGCAAGAACTCAAATCCAGCTTGCGAATAAGTGCCTGCAAGACAACTAATATGAAGAGTACCAACATACCTTGAATGGCGAATAGGGATTGTCTGATTTTTAATCCGAGCATTAAGAACAAGCCGGCTATCAACTCCACCCAAGGCAATATGCGTGCAACCAGCATAGCGGCATTACCTTCAACCATTTCATAAGCTTCGATAATGTATTGAAAATTTTGATATGGCTGAGTGACCTTTTCAAAGCCTGAAATGAAAAATAAAAGGCCCAAAATCACTCTAAATGCATTATAAATATTCATACTTCTTTTCGAATCTAATTCTCTTTAAAATACTCTTCTAATTTTCTTTTTAGGGCCTTGCCACCCACAACGAATTCGTCATTCACCAAAAAGGACGGTGTGGATCTAACTTTGAGGGCATCACCCTCACGACGATCAGCCCAAATTAATTTAGGTGTTTCAGTGTCTACTAAACAAGTGTCAAACACCGCTTGATCAACACCAATTTCTGTAGCCAAGCGATCAAATATAGGTTTAGCATTATCTAATTCACGCCACACGTCTTGTGAGGAGAATAATAAATCACTCATGCCCCAAAACTTATTTTGTTTGCGTGAACATTCTGCATAAAGTGCCGCAAGTAAACCAAAGGTATGCATTTTTAAAGGAAAATACTTCATCTCCACATGAATTTGATTGGGGTATTTTTGCATATATTCTCTAATCATATCTGTTGCTCTAGCGCATGAGGGGCATTGATAGTCAGAGAATTTAATGATTTTGAGGGGAGCTTCGGGATTGCCTTTGGACTTAGAATAATTGGTATTTTGAGGAGAGCTTGGTTCACCCACCACCATACGCACGGCAACAATGGACAAAACCAAGAGCAATATCGTGACAATACTAATTTGTGTTTTTGATACTTGTTTTAACATATTACACTGATTTTAGCACAAAAATAGGCAATAATGATTAATTTTAATTTTAATCAATTGCTAGATTCTGCTAGGCACTGGACCAATCAATCAACAGCCTATTTTAACCGAAGTCTACTTAAAAATTGGGTTCGATTCAGAGGAGGGTTGAAATCTGGGTGATTGGCAGGTATGCTTTTGCTTAAAGGAGTATCTTTACATATCTTAAATTATGGCTAAATTCGTTTATCCTTTCATCTTTTTTGTATTTCTATCGGCTATACTGGGCTCAATGGCGATTAATGATTATGTGGCGCGCAAAAATAATCAAGAGCCCATGTTTAGCATGGGCACACGCGTTATGCTACTTCGAGAAAAGCCTGACACGCAAACATTTGACTCCAAAATTGTTTTGGATAAATTACTGACCACCCCACCCTTAATCGCTGCCGAATAAATAAATCCAAATCATTTAATCAATAATTTAACTGCCACAAATAACAGAAAAACGGCAAAACCTTTGCGCAAAAAAGGCGCTGGGATATATTGAATTATTTGACCGCTCAAAAACATACCTAATGCGGCACCTAAAGCTATCCACAATATCTGCGTCAATTGCACATTGCCTTTGAGGTGATGAGAAAATGCACCGATTAAGCTAATAGGTGCGATGACGGCCAAAGATGTTCCAACGGCATGATAAATATCCATTTTGAACAAATATATAAACAAAGGCACCAACATCGCGCCCCCACCAATACCAATTACTCCAGCCACAGTCCCAATCGCAGCACCGCACAAAACATATAATACTATTGTCATATTACCCCCTCTTGTCCGTCATTATGAGGAGCGTAGCGACGTAATAATCCCACAGCAAAAAGCTTTTCGTTGCTACGCATGGATCCTGCTACGCGGCTTCTGGGAGATCCTCACGGCCCTTGCTACGCGGACCTCAGGATGACGTTAATTAAACTATTGGCACTTGTTGCGACGCGCAATGTATTGTTCCTAAGCCCCTAAGCATAACACTGCAATCAATTCCTACTACCTTACGATTCACAAAAATATCGTCTAGAATACTCAAGGCTATTTTGTCATTTGGGTCATTGAATGTAGGCACCAATACGGATGAGTTGCATATATAAAAATTTGCATACGATGCTGGCAAATCACAGCCCTCGAATTGCATTGATCTCGGTGCAGGCAATGCAATCACTTCAAAACACTTTCCGTTCGCACCCTTCGCCGATTCTAATAATTCTTTATTCTCCAGAAGAATTCTTTGATTAGATTTATCTACTATATTAGGTTGGGCAATAACAATTGTGTCTTTATTAACAAACCGAGCTATGTCATCAATATGCCCATCAGTATCATCTCCCGTTATGCCTTCATTCAACCAATGAATGCGTTCAAGACCCAAATAATCTTTTAAATACATTTCTATTTCAGCCTGATTTAAGTGAGCATTGCGATTCTTATTAAGCAAACACTGTCGAGTTGTGAGACAGTCTCCTGCCCCATTCACGTCTATAGAACCACCTTCCAAAATAATGCCGGGACTAAATTTATGCATAGGTAGTTGCGCTTCGAGCCTACTTAATAATTCGCCGTCTTTTTTCAAATCATCATATTTATTACCCCAAGCATCGAATATCCAGCCATTATAAGCCAAAGCAGCTTTGCCTTTATCACTACGAATTAAATAATTTGGGCCATAATCACGAATCCAAATATCATGCGTTTTTTCTAGTACAAAATTAATATTCAATAAATTAATGTCCGTATGCTTCATTAAACTCATAATGCGCTCTTGCTCTGTTGATGAGTCAACTAATAAATTCACTTGTTCGGATTCAGCGATATACTGCATTATTTCTAAAAACGTGGCCTCAACAATCGACATGTCCTTAGTCCATGTAGTGGCATTATTGGGCCAAGACAACCACGTTGCTGAATGTGTATGCCATTCGGCTGGCATAAAGAAACCAGCTTGTTTAGGTGTTGTATTTAATTGTTGGGACATTTTAAGAATTCCTCATCATTCAATCTATGAAACGTGATTGAATATCGCCGTAGGCATCAATGCGCCTATCACGCAAGAATGGCCATTCTTGCCTAAAACTATTCACCCGCTCCAAATCACATTTGGCAATTAAGATATTTTCTTCGTCTTGATTAGCTTGCGCCAAAACCTTACTTTCGGGATTCGTAATAAATGAATTTCCCCAAAATTTGGTAACGGATTCTTGACCAACCCGATTAGCAGAAGCCACATAAACACCATTAGCTATAGCATGCGAGACTTGAATAGTCTTCCATGCATTCAATTGCAATGCTGCTTGCTCATCACGCTCTGTCGGCAACCAACCAATAGCTGTAGGATAAAAAATGATTTCGGCCCCTGCTAAGGCTGTTAAACGAGCGGCCTCTGGATACCATTGATCCCAACAAATCAATACACCAATTTTGGCATAACGTGTCTTGAATGCCTTAAAGCCTAAGTCGCCGGGAGTGAAATAATACTTCTCATAAAAATGAGGATCGTCAGGAATATGCATCTTTCTATAAGTGCCAAGCACCTCTCCATCGGCATCAATGACTGCGGCACTATTATGAAAAAGGCCTGACGCCCTTTTTTCAAATATGGGCACAATAATCACAACTTCCAATTTCTTAGCCAATTCCTGCATGACTTGAACTGCATTCCCAGTCATCGGCTCAGCCAATTCAAATGAAGCTTGCTCTTCTTCACACGGAAAATAATGTGTCGAAAATAATTCTGGTAAACAAATAATCTTCGCCCCAGCTTGAGCTGCTTTTTCTACCCAAGCAACACCTTTTGCAATATTAGATTGCATATCCGTCGTCATGCTCATTTGAATTAATCCAATGGTGACGATGTTTGAATTTTGGCTCATAGTATTGGTTCGCCCGTTCTAATTTTTTTACCCTGAAGCACAGCAAATGCATCCGTGAATATAATAACTGATAGAACAATCAATACTGCGCACAGAGTAACCAATATCCATTCTGGACCTTTGGCTTCACCTATATGCAAAGATTGCTTTAATAAATAAGCAAAAGACCCAAGCGTTGTCACCATCATTAAACAAGCCGGAATAAATACAAATCTAATTTTTTTACCCTGGCGCGTAAGCCAACAAGCGGCGATCAATAAAGCAATTGCCGCAATGAGTTGGTTAGACGTACCAAATACAGGCCAGAGAATATTCCACTGACCCGACAGCGCAAGTGCACCCGCAGCAATAACAGCAATGCCAGTTGCTAAATATTTATTCTGTATGCCAAATATCTCTGTAGTCAAATAACGTGTGATGCGCGTGGCTGAGTCTAATGTTGTTAATATGAATGCGTTAAGACCTAGCACGGCAAATGATCTTCCGTAATCTCCCAAAAAGATTTGGCTGATATTTCCATAACCATGACTAAAAACACTTATTGGTCCGCCCTCGGATAATAAGCTAATAACTTCAGTTCTTTGCAACCCTGCGGCAACCATAATCAATACCATAACACCCACAATTGATTCCAAAAGCATGCCGCCATAACCAATCCGACACGCATGAGTTTCACTAGCTATTTGTTTGCAAGTTGTGCCTGAGGAAACCAAAGAATGAAAACCTGATATAGCGCCACAAGCGACTGTCACAAAGAGCATTGGCCATAAGGGCCCAGCTTTAGCAAAGCTCTCGGGTTTCCAGGCAATAAAAGCGGGTGACTGCATATTTGGATGCACAAATATTATGCTCACTATACCCGTAATGATAACGGCGAATAAAATGAAGCTGGCCAAATAATCGCGTGGTTGCAACAAAACTTGCACTGGGATGACAGAGGCTATAAAACAATAAATCAACAATATGCCTATCCAAATTTGTGTTGGAGTTATGGAGCCATATGCATTCAAAACCACCTCTATTTGCGTGCCGATAATTAATAAAACTATAAGCACAACTAGACCAATCAACGTACCGATTACATTATTCAACCGCGTGCGATACATAAGCCAACCAACAAGAATAGCAGTTGGAATCAACCCTATCGAAGGAATAATTGCATCAGGTTCTTGAATAAATGTTTTAGCACCAAATATAGAAAAAACGGCTATGACTAGAACTAAGGCAATCCACAAAAATATAGAAAAAATCAAACGAACACGCTTAGAAATCTCTATGCCTGAGACCTGCGCAATAGATTCCCCCCTAGAACGCATACTAATCACTAAGCTAGAAAAATCAGAAACCGCACCCATGAATATGCCGCCAACAATGAGCCAAATCAATGCCACTCCCCAGCCCCAATAAGCGCACGCTAAAGCCGGCCCAACAATCGGTCCTGCGCCACATATAGACGAAAAGTGATGACCGAACAAAACCCACCAATTCTTAGCAGGCACAAAATCCTGTCCGTCATTACGTTCTATTGCTGGAGTCTTGCGCAATGGATCTAGGGCAAAAGTCTGCGCCAAAAAAGTCCCATAAAACCGATAGGCCAAAGCAAAAGCCACTAAACTAAATACAAGTAAAGGTATAGAATTCATAAAAGTCCCTAGTTACACACCGTCATAGCACCTCGTCATTCAGACTGTGTCACAACGCACCTCCAACGTCATTGCGAGAAAGCGCTAACAAATTAATGGCGCTGACGCGGCAATCTAAGCTTAGACTAGCTCGAGATTGCTTCGTCGCTGCTACGCGCTTCTCGCAATGACGAAGGTCGTGACAATTTTACACTTCTCGCAATGACAGTTGAACGCGTAATTATAATAGTCGAACAAACGTGGGTATTATAACATTATACGGTAGTTTCAAGGACTAGACAGAATATGCTAGGATACGAGACTTAAGGGCGAAAGTGGGCATATTATGAAAATCATTAGCTTTAATATATGGGGTATTTATGGGCCAAAGCTTGCCGAACGTTGGGAGTTCGCCTCTCAAAAAATAGCTGAATTAGCTCCGGATATCCTATGTCTGCAAGAGGGCACTGACCGATCTTTGCTCGATAATTTAGCTAAAACAACAGGTCTCACCATGCAATTATCAGACCCAGATGAAACCGGTTTATGTCTGCTCTCCAAAACACAAGCTATCAAAGTTAAATTAATTCCCTACACATTCAGATCACCAGTAGAAAATTACACACGCAAAGTCATTGTCGCTCAATATGAATACAACTCTATTCCATTCACTATAACCAATACCCATTTATCTTGGAAGCCTGAAGATGATCAAACGCGTTCACAGCAAGCTCAAGCTTTACATGAATTAATTGTGGCTGCCGATAAACCGGCTATTGCTTGTGGTGATTTTAATTGTGAGTACTCCAGTTCACCGCTAACTGTTTTGCGTGATAATCACTATGGGGATAGCTTGGTAGGTCAACCAGATGAGAATAAACCCAGCTGGGATAATGTGAACCCTTTCATTCAATCTCACCATACAAAATTCCCTAATCGACGTGTGGACTTGGTTCTACTCAGGAATCACGCTAATCACCAGTGGAAATTAGAGAGCTCGAGAATTGTCTTGAATAAGCCTAATCACAATGGACTATACCCTTCAGACCATTATGGAATTGAATGTATTATTGATTTTTAGGAAAGAAGTATTTTGCTGGAGTCGTATTCGACTTTGTTCTTAGGTTTACTAAACTGATTGTCTTTTTTACGCACATCAAAATCGTCAACATCACCCTTACGACCACCATTATCGAATTCATTAACGACATATTCCTCATCCCCCGTTAATGGCATCTGCATACCACCACCGTGTGGGCGGAGTTCGGTTTGAATATCCTTTTGATTTGATCTCTGAACCGCTTCACTACATGCAATAGATGTTGTGAAAAGGATAGCAATCATCAATATTTGAAACGGTAAAACCTTCATAAACGCCCTCAATAATATCGGTCCCAAAGTAAGATTTGTGACCCTATTAAGGAGTTTACCTGTCAAATATACTAATTTCAATATTAACAAGCATTATTTTATTATTATTCTTATAATAAACTAACTAATAATAAGTATAACTAAGCTATAACCAGTCAATATTTTATGAAAGGGTGCTATTTATTGAAAATTGGGGGTGGGCCAGCCTAGATTAGCGGCTTTTTGGGAATTGAGGGTGCAATTGGCTATGCGGGGTACAATTTTGTCTGATTTAATAGTTTTGGAGCATATATTGCCCGTCATATCGAGCTGTTTAGCCATTAATTGAGCTAATTCATAGCGCGAATATGAATCTTTGCCGCCCAAATGATATATACCTTGAGCCTCCTGATCGATTAAGAATTTCATGCCCTTCGAAAAATCAGATGAATGAATGGGTGAGCGAATTTCGTCCGTGAAATAAGTTGCGGGTTGGTTCTTTGTTAAACGTGACTTAAGCCAATCTCTAGCCCCTATATTACCCTGCATACTTCCACCCACAACCAACCCTGGCCGTATAATTAAAAAACCAGGGTAGTCTTTGACTAATTGCTCGGCTTCAACTTTGGTGCGGCCATATACGGATATGGGATCATATTCATCATCTTCTGCATAATTACCTTTATTGCCAGAAAAAACATGTTCCGTAGACATATAAATTAAGCGATGATTATCTGGATTAAGAGCGCGAATTAATTGGCGCGTTGCCTCAACATTCACTAATTCTGTTTTATCCGGCTTATCTTCGCATAAATCCAAATTACACATGGCTTGTGCGTGAATCACTATATCGGGTTGCGTATCTTCTATGACTGAAGAAAACCCTTCATAATCTTCAACCAAACCCTCATACCATTCTTTGTGTTTAGGGGCTTTGGAAATGCATTTGTCGCGGACTTTTGTTGAGAAGCCAAAGAGTTGATAGTCAGAGGCTAAATCGTTGTACAGATTCCAACCGATTAAACCTTGAACACCAGTGATTAGGATACGTTTTGACATTGGGTTAATGAGTATGTATAGAAATATGCATAAGTTAGATTGTCATCCTGAGGAGCGCGTAGCAGCGACGTGAGGACCTCCCAGAAAAAGCCTTTTACTGGGGGATTATTACGTCGCTTCGCTCCTCATAATGACGGAAAATTCACCCATAATGACGAGCATTTCGCACGCAATGACAGAGACTTCGCGCATGACAAACTCGATTAACTAGTAACCGCACCTTTGCTGGCAGAAGATACTAGCTTGGCGTATTTGAACATGACGCCGGATTTGTATTTAATAGTGTGTTTCTTAAGGGCTCTTAAACGGGTTTTGATTTGGCCATTCGTCAGTTTGACATCAATGCGTCTTTTGTTAATATCGAAGGTGACGATGTCGCCATTATTCACGGCTGCAATTGGACCGCCTTGCGCTGCCTCAGGTGCTGCATGCCCAGCCATAAACCCATGTGTCGCTCCCGAAAACCTGCCATCGGTTAATAAAGCCACGGTTTCACCAAGACCTTCACCAACAAGTGCTGCTGTCACAGCTAACATTTCACGCATGCCCGGACCACCGCTTGGCCCTTCGTAGCGAATAATCAAAACGTCTCCCGGCTTAATCTTTTGAGATTTAACGGCTTTAAAAGCAGACTCTTCGGTATCATATACTTTTGCAGGACCTTGATGATAAATGCGTTCATGGCCAGCTACTTTTAAAACGCAACCCTCTGGAGCTAGGTTTCCCTTAAGAATAACCATACCGCCTGTTTTTTTAATAGGATCTTTTAATGACCGGACTACTTGCTGATCATCGGTTTCCACCGCTTTGCGAGCTTCTTGACCAACAGTTTTAGTTGTAACGGTTAAGCAATCTGGGTGTAATAACTTGGCGTCTAATAATCGCTTGGCAACCAAACGTATGCCGCCGGCATGATATAAATCTGTGGCCACATACCGACCGCCAGGTTTCAGATCGCCCAATAATGGCGTCTTGCGACTAATACGATCGAAGTCATCAATAGAAAGTTTAATTCCCATTTCGTGAGCTATAGCCAATAAATGCAAAACAGCATTGGTTGACCCGCCGCTCATCATAACTGAGCTAATCGCATTCTCAATGGATTTTTTGGTAATAATTTTTTTAGGTGTTATGCCTTTTTTGATTAAATTTATGACCAATTTGCCAGCTTCTATGCAAGCAAAGTCTTTTTCTCTATCCATAGCTGGAATAATATTCGTATCCATGGGCGATATACCCATAAGCTCAAAGGCCATAGACATCGTATTAGCCGTGAATTGCCCACCGCAAGCGCCGGCACCTGGGCAAGCTGAATCTTCTAATTCTTTATACTCTTTTTTGGTAATCTTTTTTGCAGAAAACTTGCCAACGGCTTCAAAAACGTCTTGAATCGTCACATCGCAATGTTCGTACTCACCTGGATCAATCGAACCGCCATATATCATTAGCGAAGGTACATTCACGCGCGCTAAGGCCATCACTGTACCGGGTATGGTTTTGTCACAACCCGATATGGCTATGATGCCATCAAAATAATGCCCACGTGCCACCAACTCGATTGAATCAGCAATAACTTCTCGACTAACTAAAGAGGTCTTCATACCTTCAGTGCCCATGGTAATGCCGTCTGATATAGCAATGGTATTGAATTCTATAGGTGTGCCACCTGCAGCCCGAACACCTTCTTTTACTTTTTCTGATAAACGCCGCAAATGAAAATTACAAGGTGTTGTCTCTATCCATGTATTGGCAATACCAATATGCGGCTTTAGAATATCCTCATCACTAAGTCCAGTGGCTTTAAGCATAGCGCGAGCTGGTGCGCGCGAAGGGCCTTCTGTAATTGTGGCTGAATTTGCATTAAGTTTTTTCAATGGTTTATTCCTTTTGAGATTAGCATTTCATTACCAAGGTAATGCGGTTTATTTTAATAATTTACGTATAACCGTATGGAGTATGCCGCCATTACGGTAATAATCAACTTCGACAGGGGTGTCGATACGTACTAAAGTCTGAATTGTTTTTTTGCTACCGTCGGCAAAAGTGATGGCTACATCCATATTTTGCTGCGGCTTAATATCATCATTCAAACTATCAAAATCAAAGACTTCGTCACCTTTAAGACCTAGGGTTTGGGCGGTCTGCCCGTCTGCGTATTGCAAGGGCAATACACCCATGCCAACTAAATTACTGCGATGAATGCGCTCATAACTTTCGGCAATAACAACTCGCACACCTAATAAACGAGTTCCTTTGGCAGCCCAATCACGGCTAGAACCAGTACCATATTCTTTGCCCGCCAACACAACCAAGGGTACATTCTCTTGGGCATATTTCAAAGATGCGGAATGAATATCTGTTTCTTCTCCAGATGGAAAATGCTTGGTGCAAGAACCCTCAGATCCAGGTACTAATTGATTTCTGAGGCGAATATTAGCAAATGTTCCGCGTGTCATAACACGATCATTGCCGCGTCGTGATCCATAGCTATTAAAGTCAGTTGATTCAATGCCTAATTCCTTTAGGTATTTGCCCGCAGGGCTATTCACGCCAATCGCACCCGCTGGAGAAATATGATCCGTTGTGACCGAATCACCTAATTTAACCAAAACGCGGGCGGCTTTAATTGGACTAATGGGCTCGACGGCTTGTTGCATGCCTTCAAAAAAAGGTGGCTCTTGAATATAAGAGCTATTTGCTTCCCAAGGATAAATTTCTGATTCAGCAGCATGTATAGCTACCCATTCAGGGCTACCCTCAAATACATTCTGATATTTTTGAGCAAATGCTTCTGTTGTCACAGCCTTGTCTAAACAAGCTTGAACATCAGCATTGGTCGGCCATATATCTTTTAAATAAACGTCTTGGCCGTCCTTACCCTTACCTAAGGGTTCTTGATCAAAATCAATATCAACGCGACCCGCTATCGCATAAGCCACAACTAATGGTGGGCTGGCCAAATAATTCGCTTTAACATGTGGATTAACGCGACCTTCAAAATTTCTATTACCAGACAATACACTGCAAGCAACCAAGTCACCGCTAGTTATGGCATTAGACACGATTTCGGGCAATGGACCGCTATTGCCTATGCAAGTTGTGCAGCCATATCCAACAATATGAAAGTTTAATTTTTCGAGTGGTTCTATTAAACGCGCATTTTTTAAATATTCTGTCACAACGGTGGAGCCAGGAGCTAAACTTGTTTTAATATAAGGCTTAACGTTCAAGCCCTTATCAACGGCTGCCTTGGCAACCAAGCCAGCCCCAATCATCACAGATGGATTCGATGTATTGGTGCAACTGGTTATAGCCGCAATAACCACGGATCCATGCGTAATGGAATCCGTCGTCGTTTCGAGCGGAACGGTCTTGATTAAATCATCAGGCCCCAAAGCGAATCCTCGCTTTTCGATGGGTACAACAAGCGTTTCTTTAAAAGCTGACTTCATGTCCTTAAGATTAACTCGATCTTGAGGACGCTTTGGTCCGGCCAAACAAGGTTCAACAAGGCTTAAATCAAATTCAATGACGTCTGTGAATTCTGGTTCCATCCCAGGCTCATAGAACATGCCCTGCTCACGACTATATGCTCCAACAAAATCAATCCATTCAGGATCTCTGGCTGTTTGTTTATAAAAATCAAGGGTCTTTTGATCTACGGGGAAGAATCCCATAGTAGCTCCATATTCTGGAGCCATATTGGCCAAGGTAGCACGATCAGGTACACTCAAGGCAACCATACCGTCACCAAAGAATTCAACAAACTTTCCGACAACGCCTTTTTTTCGTAATAATTCTACAACTGTCAAAACAATGTCTGTGGCCGTAATGCCTTCCTTAGGCGCTCCGGTAAGCTTAAACCCAATAACTTGTGGCATGACCATATAAATAGGCTCACCCAACATCACAGCTTCAGCCTCTATGCCACCTACACCCCAACCAGCAACGCCAATGCCATTAATCATGGTTGTATGACTATCCGTGCCAACCAGACTATCAGGAAAGGCGTGTAATTCTTCATTTTCATTGCGGACCAAAACACCATTAGCCAAATATTCCAAATTAACCTGATGAACAATACCAGTTGCAGGTGGAACGGCTCTAAAATTCTTTAAAGATTTTTGGCCCCATTTCAAAAACTCATAGCGTTCTTTATTACGTATGAATTCCTTTTCTACATTCTCCGCTAATGCATTCGCTGATCCATAAGAGTCGACTTGAACAGAATGGTCAATCACCAAATCACAAGGAACTAGAGGGTTGATCTTAGTGGTATCCCCACCCATACGATGCATGGCCGAGCGCATAGCGGCCAAATCCACAACAGCAGGCACACCCGTAAAATCTTGCAATACAACTCGGGCAGGTTTAAAAGCAATGTCTGTAGTGCCAGCCAAATTACTTTTCCATTCGGCTAGTTTTATGACGTCATCTTCTGTAACTTGATAATTATCACAATTACGTAAGGCGCTCTCTAATAATACTTTTATCGAGAAAGGTAATTTGGGGATACGGTCATAGCCCATGGCTTGCAAGGTTGGCAAATGATGTACAACCACGTTACCTTCGGGAGATTGCATTGTTTTGCGGGCTTGTGAAAATTTTGTATTCAAAATTATTTAGCTACTGGAGATCCTGTTCCAGTATCCCAATCCTTTAATGAAATAGCTATGCCTTGAATTGCTTGACCCACTTCTATATGCCTCAAAGAAGGATTCTTCGCGAACATCATGTCCAATTCGCGTATATAAGATTCGGCTGGTAATGCCATCACGGCGCCTAGTCTCAATGCACCTTGACGCGCCGACTCAATCAGCTTGATTTTGCGCTCAAAGCTAAGCTCAGCCCAATTGTGGCCAAGTATATTAGCCCTTTGACCACCTGACTCAACAAAGAGGCGGATTGACGGAGAGTTTGTTGAAGCTGGCATCACGTCAGCTGCTAAGCTAAATGTAGGTATTAAAGAAAGGATTGAAGCTGAAAGTATTGCGTACTGAAGTATTTTGGATGATATAGTCATTTTTTTTGTGGATTGCCTAAGCATAATACGATCCCTGTGTTAGTGTCGGTTAAGCGGACTATTGTAGCACAGAGAGTGGTTCAAACCCCACTGCAGAAGATTCTACAGTGGGGTTTAAGTGTACAAATTACTTACCGAGGTGTTTGCTTACCAATTTGGTCATTTCAAACATATCAACAACCTTCTTACCGCCAAAAACGGGCAATAATTTATCATCAGCAATAATGTTTCTTCTTGCTTTTGGATCTTGAAGGTCATGCTTCTTAATATAAACCCAAAGTTTTTTAACAACTTCACTACGTGGTAGTGGACCTTTACCGACAACTGCTGCTAACTCGTCAGTGACTTCTAATGGTTTCATAAAAGCTGAATTTGCCTTTTTCTTAGCGGCCATATGCTTCTCCTTTTTAGGTTTAAAAATTAACTGTCCGACTCGCTAAACAACGATATAAAACCGGATTCCCCTCATAAATTTCAATTATCATAGCATCATTTAAATAGAAATCAACTGATAATTAAAAAATAATACCCTTGCAAATTAAGCCATTAAACCCAATTGCGCGGGTTTCCAAGCTGGGTTCAGCTCCAAACTTTTCTTAAAATAATCTTTAGCTAATGCTTCTTCGCCCAAACGTCTATGGCCCATACCCTTATAAAAACAGGCTTCCGCCGTCAAATCCGATTGAGTGCAACCTTCAATAACTTCTTGAAGCAAGGCCATGCCGTCCGTTGGATCGTCGCCACCACGATAGGCCATCATAGCCCAATAACGGCCTTTGCCAAGTTTGGATCCAAAATGATTTGGCTCAAGAGTTAGAGCTTGGTCCCAGGCTTTTTTTGCCTTAATAAAATAATCGCCTTTTTCCAAAACAGAATCTTCAGCTCGCGATGCTTCAATGAGTGTATTAGCATAAGTCGCCAAAATATTCGCGTCCCCATCAAAGCGTTGGCAAGCCGTATCCAAAACCTTAAGACAACCGGCTATGTCTCCGCCCTCTTTTAATTCATCTGCCATTTGCACAAATTCAGCAACAACCTTGTCGTGAGCAATTTCTACAACTGACTCTGGAATAGCGCTTGGCTTAAACCTTTGCCAGCCAGGATCACCAGACTCCATAGTTAAGCTGCGCCATATCCTAAGTATGGCATAACGAGGATTACCCCAAACAACAGGAATTTTGCTTATCCATTTAGGCATATTGGCTTCCATGCTAGAAATGATAGCGTCTAATTCATATCCCTTTTGCAATAAGCCCCGAACTTCGTCTATGAAATAATTTTGAATTTTAATAAGCGCATTGACTTGAGGTGTATAGGCTAAGGGTCCATGGCCTGGAATAATGTGTTTTGGGTTAAGCTTTTGGATCGTTTCAATTGTCTTCAACCACTGGCCCGTACCCTCCAAGCCTTCATCCCAAACGGGTTGACCAAAAATGGGGAAGCTACCTGTCATGACAGTATCACCTGCTATAACCACATTTTCTTTAGGGACATGGACGGCAGTAGCGTCATCCGACTCGGCCCTACCTGCAAAAAATAATCTAAGCGGCATATCACCGAGATCGATTTCCATTTCGTTATTGAACGTAGTTGTTGGCAATAGCGGATCGTAAGCAATTTCAAATCCACGTCCTAATAAAAATTCTTTTTGTCGCTCTCTGCGATTAATCATGAAGTCTTTGGTTAATTCAGAAGCGATGACTTCCGCCCCCATCTTCTTAAAAAATATATTTCCATTAGTGTGGTCCCAATGGTAATGGGTATTAATAGCATGCGATATAGGCTTATCAGTCACCTTTTTAATCTCTTCAATCAATCGTTGGGCTAAGGGATAATTAACTTGGGTGTCGATTACGGCCACTGAATCTCTGCCAATAACTATAGATGAATTGGTTATATTCCTAAAGATGTAGACACTATCAGTGACTTTATCCATTTGGCCATACTGCCTTTTGCCAAAGGGATTGGAAAATAATTTAGGCATAGGTATCTTCATCATTTATTCTCCAAACCAGCTACATCAAAGAAAAGTTTTGGCAAATCAGGGTGAGCGCCTATATGTTTAGATATTTGGTATTTAATGTTCTTAGATTCGCACGCCTCTTCAACAATTTGAGGGATATGTTCCAATACATGTCGACCAGAATTCAAAAAATTCAATAGGACTTGCAAATCGGTAACGCCTTTTTCGGATAGATGGCCAATCCCCTCTGGAATGGAAGGCGAATTAATTTCTAAAAAAGCTGTTTGCATAATTATATCTGGCCATAACTTTTGCAGCTCATTGCCTAAGCCCATAACTTCTTCATAGGCCGTGTCAGAACGACTACCATGACTAATTAATAATATGCCTTTTTTCATACGTAATCCTCAGAAAAATGTCGTAGTGTCATAATATGCCCCGTCGTCATTCAGACTGTGTCATAACGTGTCAGCACCGTCATTGCGATGAGCGCGGTAGCAGCGAAGTGGCAATCTAAGACTAATATCTAATCAACTTTATTAATATTCGACACCTGTTACCCAATGCAGCCCCAGATTGCCGCGTTACTGCTCCGCGCGCCTCGCAATGACGCGGTTAATAAGCTTTATGGCACAGTCTGATTGCGAGGAGCGCGAAGCAGCGACGCGGCAATCCAAGGCTAACGACCACTCAACTTTAATAACATTCGACATCCAGTATCTAATCTAGCGCTAGATTGTGCCCGTGCCTGGCCACAAAGCCAGGACACCAATGCCGGTGTAACTATGATGAAACCGGCCCGCGCTGCAGCTACGCGCCTGTCTGCCGACAGGCAGGCAACTCGCAATGACGTGGCTTTATGACGTGCTATTAAAGCAAAGCGTCTTTAAGGGCGCTCCAGGCTGGTGACTCTAAAGAAGATAACTGTATATAGACAGCGCGCCTACCTTTAGATTCCAAAGCCTTAAAGTCTCCAAAGGCCTGCGATAATTGTAATTGTTGAAAGGTGAATGCAGCCTCGGGTATATCTAAGTCTGCATCTTTAGTAACAGGGGCCGTCAAAACAATGAATACACCGCTATCTGGACCACCTTTATGTAATTGGCCTGTAGAATGCAAATAACGTGGCCCTATACCAAGTGCTGTCGGCACATGCGTCTTTTTTTTGAATGCATTGGCTATATCGCGCAAATGACTTTGCACATCCACACGATCAGGCATAAATGCCAAAATATTCAAATAGTCCCCTGCTTGAATAGAGTTAACAAAAGCATCCCAATTCTCACTCGTTGCCGCGTCTGCCTTGGATGCATTACTAAAAGCAATTGATAGTTGGGGTTTTAGCACTGATAATTCAGGTAAAGGAATATTGTCCGCATCCATGTCTTTTAATATTTCGTTCGTGCAAGTCTTAGCTTCTTGTACATTGGGTTGATCAAAAGGATCAATGCGCAAAACTATCCCAGATATGGCGCAAGCTAATTCCCATAAAAAGAATTGTGCGCCTAATTCCATATCATTCTGAACACGGATAATCATCACGGGATGACCCGCATCTTTTAATGCCTGTAATTGTGCAGAGATTTTTTCATTCTGAGAAGAAGATTCGGGTAATAACGCCACAAAATAACGATCCACTCCATAAGTAGCTACTGCATCTACAAGAGGCTCTCTTACGATAGGGATTACACCCAAGCCTTCTTTACCAGTACTTTCGGCTATTAATTGCTCAGCCCAATCACCAAATATATTCCATGTATCTGGAGTGATAATAGTTAATTTATCACGCCCTTGTTTGGCGAGACAGCCCATAGAAACGCCTAAGCGTATGGCATCACTCGAATCACCGGCAAAGGTAGCTTCTATTTCTTTTTTGATTAAGCCAACATAAATGTCTAAGTCAGCGCCTATCAAGCCCACATACACCAAACCAAATAAAGATAATACCGAATAACGCCCGCCTATATCAGCTGGATTAATAAAAACTTTTCTAAAACCCTTATCCTCGCCAATGCCAACTAAAGCCATGCCGGGATCAGTGATAGCGATAAATGAAGCGCCTGGATTAGGGTCATTTTGTACATTGGCCAACCAATTATAAAAATATTTGTATAAAGAAAAAGATTCAACTGTCGTGCCTGACTTACTCGCAACAGCAAAAAGAGTTTTGTGATCACCAATTTTTGCAATCACATCATTCACACGCCTAGGATCTGTGCTATCAATGACGATAAGCTCGGGGTGATCCTCGTCATTCTTTAATATGGTTTGTATAACTTCAGGTCCTAAGCTAGATCCGCCCATAGCCATCAAAACAATGTAGCGATAACCTTCGTCCTTAATTTCGGCTGTCAACGTATCTATGTCTTTCACCCAAGTATCGATTTGGTCTAATACATCCATCCAACCCAAGCGATCTTTAATGCCTGCGTGATGTGTGGCGTCATCCGTCCACAGCGAGGCATCTTTTTGACGTATACGTGCGATTGTATTATCGTCTTCAAATTGTTGAACCAATGTCTCAATATCGGTTGTGCTTGAACCCCAAGAAACTTGAGAGGATATTTGTTCGATAGACATATTATTTAACCGCCAATTGATCTGATTTTTCTTTAAGGTGATTGAGCAATTGCTCAAAAGATTGATTAAAAGACTCCACCCCTGCTTGCTCTAATGCTTCCGTGACCTGTGCTAAATCAATACCCAACTTAGCCAATTCAGCCAATACACTTTTGCTATTCTCAATATCATTCTCAATTCGCGCTTCAGCTTCGCCATGATCTCTAAAGGCGTCTAATGTAGCTGGTGGTACGGTATTCACCGTATGTTTGCCAATTAATTCTTCTATATAGGTAACATCGCGGTATGTGGGATTTTTTGTACTTGTGCTGGCCCATAAAGGTCTTTGAACATTAGCGCCTTTATTCTGCAAGGCAATAAAACGCTCTGTAGCAAATACGCTCAAAAATGCTTGATAAGCTAAACGTGAATTCGCAACGGCGGCCTTACCCATTAATTCTTTTCTGCGCGCTTTTTCATCTTCAGTCGTTGCTTCAGCGATTTTGGCTTCTAATAATTTATCAACTGCGCTGTCTAGGCGCGATACAAAAAAGCTAGCTACACATTGCACGGACTTCATATCAATGCCTGCGGCAATGCCTTTTTCTAAGCCGGCAATATAAGCATCCATAACTTCTTTATAACGAGTAATAGAAAAAACAAGCGTCACATTAATATTAATGCCACGGCTAATCAATTCAGTGATAGCGGGTAGTCCTTCTTTAGTTGCCGGTACCTTAACCATGAGATTGAGGCGATTCACTTTTTGGTGAATTTCTATAGCTTGTGCAATAGTGCCTTGTGTATCTCGGGCCAAAAATGGGCTCACTTCTAAGGAAACATACCCGTCCAAGGCTTGTGTTTCGGTATAAACAGTTTTAAATATATCGGTGGCTTCTTGAATTTCGCGGATGGCAATACTCCAAAAAATAGCCTCAGAGTCCAGCCCTTTTGCAAGACCTTGAGCAATAATGTCATCGTAATCATTGCTACTAGAAATAGCCTTATCAAATATAGTTGGATTAGAGGTAACACCCCTCAAACCGTCTTCAGCAATCATGCGCTCAAAGTCACCATTCACAATCATAGAACGTTGAATATTGTCATACCAAATACTTTGACCACACGATAGGATATTTTGAACACGATTATTCGACATATTTTTAACCTCTATTTTTTTAATATTCTTCACACCGCGTCATTGCGATGAGCGCGAAGCAAGCGAAGTGGCAATCTCAACTTTTAACATTCGTCATTGCGAGGCCTTTTTTGGCTGCGGCAATCTAAAACTAATAAACTTACCTATCCAGAGCTAACAATATCTCTAGATTGCCACGTCGTTCCTCCTCGCAATGACGGAGTACCTGTCTCAACGCAATCCGCAATGACAATTAAACTAGTAGTTGCATGGCCTTATCGGCAATATTTTCGGGTGTAAAACCAAATTCTTTAGCCAAAACGTCGCCTGGGGCCGAAGCGCCAAAGCGAGTCATGCCATGCACCCCGCCTTCTTGTCCCACAAATTCATGCCAACCTTGAGTGGCTGCGGCTTCAACAGCAAAGCGTTTTTTGCAATTGGGGTCCAATATCATTTGTTGATATTTAGCTGTTTGTGTTCTGAATATTTCCCAGCAAGACATACTCACCACGCGTACACTTAATTTTTTGACTTCCAGTATTTTTGCCGCCTCCACACAAAGAGACACTTCAGATCCAGAGGCCATAAGAATCAAGTCAGGTGTGCCAGAGCGCTCTTCATGATGCACAATTTGTGCACCTTGTGTCACGCCTTGGGTTAGACCTTGCACAGATAACTTTAAGGTTGGCAATTTTTGGCGGCTCAAAATCAAAGCAGTCGGACCAGTCTTGCGATTAATAGCTTCTCTCCAAGCACTTGATGTTTCATTAGCATCGCAAGGACGAATCACATTCAAATTAGGGATGGCGCGTAAGCCAGCTAATTGCTCAATAGGTTGATGTGTAGGTCCATCTTCACCAACGCCTATAGAATCATGGGAGAATAAATAAACTACCGGCAATTTCATTAAAGCGGCTAAACGAATAGAAGCTTTCATATAATCAGAAAAGATTAAGAATGTTCCACCACATACCATCATGCCACCATGTAAAGCCATACCATTCAGTATTGCACCCATAGCATGCTCTCTAATTCCATAGGCAATATTGCGACCCAAAGGATTAGTTGGCGTCATATAACCGCCATCTTTAATCAAAGTGTTAACTGAGCCTGCTAAGTCGGCACAACCAGAAACCAAATTAGGTAATACCGCCGACAAAGCATTCAATGCTTTTCCGGAAGCTGATCGTGTCGCAATAGCGCCGTCTTCAGGTTTGAATTGAGGTAATGCCTGACTCAAATTCTCTGGTAATTCACGTTTAAAAAATAATTGCCACTCCTTAGCCTTGTCAGCATATTTGGATTCATAGTCACTCCACACAGTCTTCCAATCAGCTTCATATGCTTGACCTTGATCAATGGCTTTTCTAAACTGTGCTAATACTTCAGCGGGTATATAAAAGTCTTTGTCTTCACACTCTAATGATTTTTTGGACGCAGCAACTTCATCAGCGCCAAGCGGTGCTCCATGACTTGCTGAATCATTGGACTTATTCGGCGAGCCAAAACCAATAGTTGTCTTAACTCTAATAATGGAAGGTTGGTCCTTAACATCTTGAGCCGCGCGTATAGCCGCTTCTATGCCATCTAAGTCCGTATTACCATCTTCTATTGATTGTACATGCCAACCCAAAGCCTTGAATCGCATTGTCACATCTTCGCTAAAAGACAAACTCAATTCGCCATCAATGGTGATATTATTGTCATCATATAGACAAATTAATTTGCCTAATTTTTGATGGCCCGCCATAGATGCCGCTTCATAACTAATACCTTCCATCAAATCACCATCGGATACAATTGCGTATGTATAGTGATCCAAAGGTTGCGTGTCTTTTTGATTAAAATAATCAGATAAATATCTTTCAGCTATAGCCATGCCCACAGAATTAGAAAAACCCTGGCCTAAAGGTCCTGTTGTTGTTTCAACACCTGGGGTTACGCCATACTCAGGATGGCCTGGAGTCAAGCTACCCCATTGCCTAAATTGTTTAATATCATCTAAGGAAACCTTATAACCGCTTAAATGAAGCAGGCAATAAATAAGTGCCGAAGCATGTCCAGCTGAAAGCACAAAGCGATCGCGATTCACCCATTGAGGATTAGAAGGATTATGCTTCAAAAATCGTGTCCATAAGACATAGGCCATAGGGGCCATGCCCATAGGGGCACCTGGATGACCTGAATTGGCCTGTTGAACCGCATCAGCGGCGAGACAACGGATGGTATTAATGCTTTGAATGTCTATATCTGTCGCTGTTTTAGTCACGCTATTTCCCTATAATTACTCGATTATCTACTATATATTCCCGAAAGAGACCATAGTTTAGAGCATCCCCCTTGTTTCGTCAATCAACGTAATTGTGCCATCATTGCAGAGAGGCTACCCCTCAATAACATGCCGTGAGAATCCCCACTCACGTCATTGTGAGCCGCGTAGCAGGCGTGACAATCTCCCAGCAAAAGGCTTTGACTGGGAGATCATTACGCCCAAAAAAGCGGGCTCATGATGACAGGATTAACGTGAGCTTAAGCAGACTGTTCGACCATGCGGGATTAATCGAGGAGTTTTTTGGCGGCTATTTTTTGGACCTTGCCATCTCTAAAGATATAAACATCATCATTATGTTTAGCATGGTCTTTGAGAGCTTCGCGAACGGCTTTCTTCATAGCAATTTTGGCTTTTTCCAACAAGGTGGTCTTCTGTTTCTTTTTCATATTAATTAGGCCTTATTTTGAGTATTTTGGAATAAGCTGCTTGATTGCTAATTTGGATCTCTTTAGACTCATCTGTATTAGCTATAACTTCAAAGCGACTACTGGAATTGTCAAAAATAGTCCAACTTTCTAAATAATCTTGATAAACGTGGAATAGGTTATGAATACCCCGATTGAATCTTCGGCGAATTACATTAGTTGGAATATGGTGGCCACCCCTCTTCACTCTTTGAGCCACTCTTCTTATAGATAATTGCACATTGGGAAGCCACAAGAAAAATAAGTGGATGGCATAACCCTGATCACTAAGCTCTTTAAAGAGTCTTGTATAGCTCTTACCTGAGAGCGTAGTTTCAAAAGCAAAATCTATTTTTTTTTGGGCTGTTCTTTTGATTTCTTCCAAGAGAAGGCGACCAGCTCTTAAATTAGCTGCATCGGGTGCCAAAGGGGCTATTCCAGCAGCAATGAGATCCGCATTGATAAAAGTGTGGCAATTGAGCTGATCAGGCAAAAATGTTTTGGCAAAGGTGGTTTTGCCAGCTCCATTAGGCCCAGCAATAACGTAAACCGCATTGGTCTTTTTAGATTGAGAAATCCGATTACTGGCGGCTAGTGCGGTTTTGTAGGCAATGGATTTTAATTCATCATAAAAAGCGTATTCTTTATTAAGCGCAAAAAACTTTTGCTTGCCTTCAGGTACTACGGTCAATAGCCCCTCTTTGACAAAAGTGTCTAAATCACGTGAAAGATTAGCGGGATCAATATCAAGAAGCCCCGCTATTTCTCTCAAATAATAGCGTTTGGCAGGCTTATTAAAAAAAAGTAGTAGGACCCGACCCTTGGTCGTATGAGGTTTAAATTGCCATATATTCATTGTTGTACCTTTATACAACAATTATAGTCAAAATATACAACAATATCAAGTTTTCTAAACGAAGCAAGTAATGTAATAATCCCTACCCACGTCATCGTGAACTGCGCGCAGGCCGGTTTCATTCTAATTTCACCGGCATTAGGTGTCTCGCTATGAAGCTCGCACCGTCACCACAGTGCGACGATCTCACAGCAAAGGAGAATGTACAATTCTGTGTGTCTGGAATAAATTGCTTTAACAAGGTCATTCTGAGCCATCGCGTAGCAGATGGCGTAAGAATCTGACAGCAAAAAACTTGTAGTAGGTTTCTTTTATTGAGTTTAAAAGCATTCTGGGAGATCCTTACAGCTCTTGCTCCGCAGAGCTTCAGGATGACTAAGTAAGCTTAAGAATGGTGCTTTGGACACACAAAACTCGGCACTCTCCAGCAAATACTTTGACCGGAGGATCCCTGTCTGCCGACAGGCAGGATTGCAGCCAAAAAGCGGGCTTATGATGACAGGGTTAACGTGAACTTAAGCGGATTGTTCGGCCATACGTTTGGCCATGCGGAGGGCTTGTAGGATTTTGTCTATACGTAAGAATGCTGGGAGAACATAGGTGCTTAAATTGGGTATTTCTACCAAACCTGCTAAAACTAAAGTGAATTCTTCTATATTTTCTATCTTACGGCCTAGAAGAGTTTCGTAGGCATTAATGAATCTCTCGAATAAAGCTTCAGAGTCAGGGCCTAATATAGGTAGTCGGGCCTCTAGTCTGGCAACTCTATGTGCCGCTGGATGCATTAATTCACCCTTGTTCAAAACTCGCGTTACAAAATGTCGCGTAGGTGTTTGACCGACAGCTGGTATTTTGGGCGTGATAACTCTATTCGCATCAACATCAAATCCGTCGATGGAAACCACTCTGACATCATCGCTGTCTTCCAAGTATTCCACGGGCAAATCCGCTAAGTCTTGCACAAATAAATTTTGATCCCGTTCTGGTAAATCTCTAACCTCCGCCATAGCGTGGTCCATCCTCCATAAATCTCCATGGAACAAAACCACAAAGTTCGAATCACTCCTACGTTCTTTGATATAGCGCTTTATTTGATAGGCTATATTCGTGCCAAAGTTATCGCTTGGAAGAATATTAAGATCAAAGGCTTCGACCACCTTGATAGCAGTTATGCTTTCAGGAATACCTTTAAAGAATGGCTCCATACTTCTTTCTGCTTGCTCGAATAACATCTGATAGTCCGACATAGACATGCTAACTTGAGCCTTGTCCCCGCGATCATTCAAGACTATAGCCTTAGAGTCAATTAAACGCGCTTCTCCGCCAAAACCCTCCAACCAATACTGTCCTTCAGCATCCTGCAAAATATGCAAAAGCGTATCCCCTACCACCAAATCTCCCGCACGACTTTGCTCCGAAATCACATGCGCCACAAAAGTAACCACTTCTTCCTCATCCACGCCTTGCTCAAGCTCATTCTGAATAGGCTTCAATTCAAAAACCCTAGAACCCTGAGAAACAGCCCCAGCAGTCAATAGTTTTTCGGACACCCCAGCCATTCTCGCTTTGCTAAGCAAGAAAAAATGGTCTCCCAATTCATCAAAATCAAAATCGTCATACCTATTTAAAAAATCGTCAATAACCAAACTCGAGTCTGAATTAAGATCCTCTTTTAACTCACCTTCTTTAAGGCTTATAAACATTCTCAAAAGCACCGTTCTAAAGTTGGTTTCTTCAGAGACTCTCAAAAAATCATCAATTCCATTAGTATCTGTGAATAATGCAGTGAATGCAGACCACGGAATAGTGAAAGAAGAAAAAGACATATTTGTTTCGGCCAAGACGCCCTTAAAGTGTGGATCATCATCCATCACAACCCCTGGTGTGTTCATCATAAAGTGTGACAAATCAGATGTGATTGAAGGCAATCCGCTTTTTTTCTCAAATACAAACTCAGTGTCTGGGTGAATCTGGTCAGAAATTTTGGCAAATACCGCATTTAGCCTCGACAAAATTACGGGTGCTTCATAAATATCTGTGCCACGAATCAACTTAACCCCATAACGCGCCAAGAGTAGGGCGTCAACACCACTACCTATACCCCCAAGGCCGATAGCACTATCAGCATACATGCGCCCCTGCTCAATATCTCCATCAACATTCTTCACAAACCCATCAATTTGGGCATCCGCTTCCATTAAACGCGCAATACGATCCTGCCAATCCACGCTAAAAGGATGGTCGGGAGTGAAAGTCACATCCATAACTTCGCCATCCTGTCCATACCTCTCTAATGCAAATAGAGTTAAGTATTTTTTAGGGTCACGATTCTCTTCCGGAAATACATCCAAAGCATATGTGGCTTTATACCAAGGATTTTGAAAATCTGTTGATCCAGTTCCATCCTCATAAGAACCAGTACGCGGATTCTCTGGCACGCGCGTGAATTGAGTTAATACGAGGTGACTGTGTACTGTTTTCCATCTCTTCAATGATTCAATTGGGTGTTCGCTGGCAACAAATTTTTGGACCCAAACGTGCACGGATTTATGTTGTTTTTTAATTGTCTCTGGATTTGTCTTTTGAGAATTGTGGAGTTCGAGCAAATCTAGATATATAGGGCCCATGGCTGTATAAATCAATATGGCATAAGGAATATTTCTGTCACCGCTTTTACTCGTGAGGATATAGGACGTAGCAGTGATGGAATTCACCTTAAGATCGTCCTCGGGACCATTCAATAAATCTGGTCTTCTTCCAGTTTTCTTCAAGATTTGGCGGATTTCGGGTTTCAAATAATCAAAGAAAAACTGACGCCCATGCTCATCTAAATTAAAAGGAATGAATCCCCGCTTAGCTCCAGAGCTTTTGTCTTCAAAAACAGAAATATTCTCCAAAGTCTGACCTAAAGAATTAAAATATTCCGTCAATAATGGATTGGCTGCAAGATCACCAAATATCCTTCTTGTACTCTCAAGGGTGAATGGCGCAGTTTTGGGAGTAGCTTCTACCTCGGTAGATTTATAAGAGATTTCAAAAAACGTTCCGTCTGTTGACCTGAATACAAGATCTGGATACCCCTCTGCAATGTATTTTCGTATCATCTGGACGTTTTCATCGCCAGGCCTCATTTCGCTCTGACCATCTTTTGATAAATAGACGTTTAGTCTTAGGACAAACCGTCTATGGCCATCTGGCGCTGCCTTCAAAAACGCATGCAAATCTTTAAAAAATGGCATAAATTGTTCAAGGCTCATTACCATTGAACTCATAGCAAGACCTGTTGCGTCTTCACCGCCTATATTAATTCCAGGAGCATTAAAAAGACCTAAGGATACACCCTCACCTCCGGCTATTCCATTTTGCTTTGTCGCATAAAGAGTTGCTGATTTGTCTATCCAGCCAAGATCTTTAGCGAATTGAACATTCACTTCGGTCATTAATACATTCGCATCAAATAAATCCGTCGCGTGCACAGTCTTGGCTCCCGCTTTAAATAATTGAACAACATCAACGCCACTCCCGCTTCCGGCCAAAGACACCTCTTGCCCAGCAATAGAATTACGTTCTAAATACTCACCCACCAACTCTTGCCAATCAACACTGAAGTCGTCATCGGGCGCCATCATCACAGGAAATGAATTACCTCCGGGCATAGTCCGCGTAAGGGCTAATAAAGTTAAATGCTGAGAGGAATTTCTATCGTCTTCAGATATCTCTTTATCAAGATAATCGCGCCAGGGCATATTCGACTCTATCCTGTGACCCTCAATCATTTGAACTTTCACTTTAGCTTTGTCCAAAACTTGAACTCTGCGAGAAAAATCAAAAGTCCCATAAAGTTTGTTGCCATCTAATTTGATATAGTTATTTCGGGCGATATGCGTATCTACCCAACTCTTAGCGGCTGTATGCATTACCTCATAACGATCACTTGCCATTTTTGACGGTGTGAAAAAATCCACAGTTGTTAACAATGTCGGTGGGCTACCTTTCATGAAAAAAAGTATGCCATAAGGATAATAATAATCACCTTGTTTATGCGCTAGAATTTTGGCTCTACCCTCCATAATTCTTTCAGGTGAATCCCTCAAAGTATCCGTGATAAGTCCATCAACGTCATTTTGTAACATCTCACTCGCCAAAAGCTGACCAAAAAACTTCTTACCTGAATCCTTAAGCTCAAACTCTAAATAAGCATCCTTATCCCCATCAGGTGTCAAAACAGTCTCTGCATCAAAACTACCAATGCCGTTATATAAAGTCGTGAATGTTCGACTCGTATCAACTGGTGCAAATAATTCCTTAAATTTTTCCACAGACATGTCTTTTGGAGCGAGGGCAGACATTCTTAATCCAGGTAAGTTGTCATCACCTGGTAAGTCTGAATTGGGATCTAATTCGGATTTAAGCTTTGTCTTTTGTGCTGCGGGCAGCAATTCATCCAAGGCCTCATTCTCTGACATTCGCGCATGTTCTTCAGAGTCGAGAATTCTGGCTTGTCTGTCACGGAGTGGTTGTAAGGGTAATTTGAGGATGAACTCTGTTCGATCTCCACTTGGTTCAAGTCTTATGAGTTGATTGGGTCTATAGGATGCATCGGGATATAGATCTGCAGGATAAAGAATGGTCATCATATGCGCTAATATGGACATGCCAAGTTGACTCTGATTGGCATCATCGGAAATGAGCCGAGCCATAAAAGCTGTAGCCGCATCAAAAGTTATCAAACTTCCAAAATTAATCAATTGCTGGAACCTAGCCTGATCATTCGGCTCCTCATTATTTTCCGATCCACCCTTAGTTCTCAATACGCCTGGATTAGAAACCTTAATTTCGACCACATCATCTAGGATTGAGGCCGAAACACGCACTTCATCTTGAGATCCCTTAACAGATCTATAAGTGGCATTTTGATAAGCTTCTCCCAAACTCCGCCTAACCACCGAAGCAGGTGTCACCGCATTTTCAGCCTCACCTTTAAATTGATTGTCTTTTAATCCAGGATCCAAAGACTCGTCCTCCAATAAAGCTAAAGCTCTTTGGATAATTTGATCTCGAACCCCTGCCTTTCGCTCCTCAAATTGTTCAGCCTCTGAAAGAGCATCATCAAACTTAAGCGCGATCTCTGAGGCTTTATCGACTCTTGAATCCCATTCTCCACCTAAAATATTTTTTTGAATCCAGGTTAAATAATCTCTGTCATACGGTTTTTTGGAGATGGGTGGCATAATTGGAATTGTATGCGTCACTTCACCAGCTGCATCAAATACCAAGCCCTCCATCAAACTAAATTGCCCCTTAGAGATTGGATATGGGGTTGAATAATAATCGGGTCTTATATGCTCAAAATACGTTAGTGGCTTTTTAAAATCAGAGCTAAAAATCCTACCAAACTCTTCCCTTACATCCTCCTCGGCTGCTAAAAGGATTTCGTCCAGATTTTTCATAATAACTTGATCATAGAACTGAATTTCTAATACTTGCCTTTGCACGTGGTCATTAAACTTTTGCGCTAAATTTTCTAACTTATCCTTGGCATTATTTGTCATAAAAGGGATGGCTAAATGAATTGTAATAGTCCTTTGTACGAATTCCTCCTCAGTTGATAATGCAAAGGCTACTTTATCCAGCCAATCCTCAATTTGTCTCCCAGAGTAGGCTGCATCGTCAATAAAAAGCACGTCGTTCACAGCTCTATTTTCAGGCTTTTTTAACCAATCAGTTGTGTGTGTATGCAAAGACGCTTTAGTAGCCGAAATCTCTTCTTTTGGAGCCCTCAACCCCATACCTCTAGCTATTTGATATGTCCAACCATTACTCTTCATAACTCCACTAGTATCATCTGGCGACACATTATCAATAATGGCAACAGCAAACTCACGTTCATTATTATTATTAAATTGTTCTACAGACAGCTCTAGCTTTTCCTCAAAAACAGCCTGCGTGATATAGGTCATATGCCGCATAAGAAAGGCCATAAGCCTTTGTAATAGCGGCGTTCCTTGAGCCTCAATAAGCGCTTTCACCCTATCAGCATCTGGCCTCATATCAACAATCGGTTTTTGAACAGCCATCCGTGTAGTGCTTCCCGGTAATGATTCACTTACATCTACATGTGAAAGGCCAGCGCCATTATTGCCATAACCATTTCGTTCATTGCCAAAATCCACCCAAACAGTTGCGCCTTCAATGGCGTCGACAGCACCTTCCCTCCAAGCTTGGTCCTCGTGAACAACTTTGGCTCCTAATGAAAAAGTTGTTGCCACATTAGGGTCCTTATCCCAATTTGGGGTCATTATTAAAGCGTCGAGGTCTGTGTAGATTTGTTTTATTGATCTGTAGGCATTATTGCCTTTAACAGGCAAGGTTCTCTGGACAATATCAATGATTCCCTGTGGCGCTTTTGACCTAGCGACATCAACAGTGACGTCAAATTTAGCTACATCGGGGTCAAATGGCTTATTCACTTCGGTTACTGCATCCTTTAAAGCTGACTCATCGCCTAGTAAGTGAATTTCAAATAATTCCAAAATAGCTTGTCCAGCATAATAAATATCCGCATACTTGTTTGATATGTCAAATTTCTCAATATCAGGCTGAGCTCCTAAAACAATAATGTCATCAAGATCGATTAGACGTTCATCACCACTTGGGGTCACAATAATATTTTTGGCAACGGGTTCACCGTGAAACAGTCCATACTCTTGGTGATTCACATGCAAGACCTTCCACGCAGAGGACAAATGCTCCAATTGTTTTTGAGTATCATCTATTTCATTAAGCATTGTGCCTTCAATGTATTCCATGACAACAATATCAATACCCTCATCATATACATCCAAAACATCCACAAATATATCCAAAACATCCACAAATATATCCAAAGATTCGTTTACCTGATCTGGAGGAAGTTGTTGTCTGAACTCGTGATATGCTTTGGTGCTCACAGCTTCTCCTGGAGTTTTGGTGAATTTCAAAACTACTTTTTGTTCTTGCACAGCACCATCTACAATAACCCATGCCGCAAAATTCTCTCTCCCAAGAGAGCTGTCAACCAAGTATTGATTGCCTTCGATATCCAAAATCAAACCTTCAACCTCATCATTAACTAATCTATCCAATACTTCTGCTCGGCTATCGCTAAACACCTTCAAGATCTCTGCATCTGCAGGTATGGTCATCCTCACACCTTTAGTTTTTTGCTTCTCTGGTGCTTGCGCCTTAATATAGGCATAGCCACTCATATTTTCTGTTTTATAAATTTTTCTGGCGTGTTTTAAGGTTGATTTGGAATAATTGGAGCCGCTGAGCATAAAGGCGATGACTTTTTTCTTCTTGGGATCCTCATGCTTCAGGAGATGCCATTTGGATGGGTCGGACATAATCCAATAAATATAGGCTAATGATGCTGCTGAAGTGGGCTCGGCATCATAACCCGCATCTTGCAAATCTACCCATGCTTTGTAGAAGAATTTTTCAGGTACACGCTCAAAAGCAACAGCCTCTGAACCTAATGCTCTTTGTGCGGCCATAGCTTCGGATTGAGGTGCTTGAATGGCCATACCATCTGCTAGGGCTGAAACGGTGATATTGGATGTGACACCAACCACCTTAGTATCGTGGTCATGTTCTTCTTTATACCAATAAGCCTCAATGCCAGCACCGGCTATAGGTCCACCGCCGCCTAATGGTTCGATAATAGTGTCTATTTCACCTAAGCCTAATTTCTTAGCTCCATCGCGCAGGTTTCTAGCTATACTTGCACCTCCCAAAGCCATGCTCTCTCCATTGGAAGGTAATACATGTGCTATAGGTGCTTTAGGATTCTTTTTATTATAACTAGCCACATAAAGGTCTATATAACGAAGAAGTGCATTAATATCCTCGAGTTCTTTGTGAAGCTCCTTATCTGTCTTATCCGCCGGCAATACATCACCAAGTTCTTTGGCTTGTTCAATGAAGTCACCAATGAATAAGATTTCTTCAAAATCACCAGGGTATTTTTTTTCTATTTTCTTTTTCTTGGTGGGATCAAGATTATCATGCGCAACCATCACAACCGTGAAGTCTTTTGGAAGTAACCCAGTCTCTTTAAGCACTTTAACTGTGAACAAAAGCCCTTGAATAGCATTACCTGAGGAATTAATAAATACTTGCTTGATGCGCTTAGGGTTCTTGAGTTGAAATTTCTCAATATTTTCGAGAAAGAAATTAATGAATTGGCGACGTTTAAAAGATCCGGTTAAGGTGGGGCGGCCTGTGTGGGTCTTATACTCAATAGATGCGATCAAATCAATATCAATACCACTGTCTTTTTTAAAATCTTTAAGCACTTTTATTTTTTTAGAAAGATTAACAACTGGCGCTTCTCTCTCACCACTCGGCTCCAAAAGTTCTTCTCGAACATTTTTGATTCCCTTTTCAATACGTTCAGCCGAATACTTCCTCAAAAGTGCATTTCTAACTCGCCCATCACCCCTAGCGTTAACTTCAGGCAATACCCCCTCAGGACTACCATCCGCTCTCCAAGTCACATGAAACAACCTAACTAATCGCTTAGCTGATTCTAATTTAGCTCCCTCATCACCCTTGCCATACTTAAAGACATCTTTCACACCCCGCTCTATCCCCGAACCCTGTAATTGCTCCAATTTCTTAACCCACCTCACCAAACCAGTCTGCGTGTGTGTTCGCTCAACCTTCTCCAAAATCTCTTTAGACTTCTCAATTCGAGTTACTGCAGCAGTACGCCGCACCATCCTCGCGCTACTCGGAGGTCTTGTTGCAAAGCTGATTGAAACACGCGTTCCGATATCAGCATTGGATTCAAGATTAAAGACACTTCCAAGTACTGATGTTACATCGTGAATCATTGCCAAACCAACACCTTTACCTCCACCCAAAACTGGATCCATTTCTTTACCTCTGCTCAAACCAATGATAAACGGCAGGCGTTCTTTTCCTCCGAGTTCCCCAAGTACCTTTAGAAATTTCTCCTCGCTATCAACTAATTGCAAATTCTGCCATTCTTCAGCACTGTATTCCGAGCGGTCGGTCGGTAGAATCACCTCTAATCTATGAGGACTTAAATCATTTATATAAAGCTGCTTATTATCCAATGCTTCTTTTGCGCGTGACATGAGTTGGTCATAATCAATTGGGTTTTGATTCTCAATCTTCAAGGTCACCAGCGTTTTGTCCTCATTCTGCTCAAAACTCACTCTTACACGACCATCGTCTGGCTCAACAAAAGCATTTGATAAAACATCCTTTATAAGTATGACTAAAATCTCTTCATCCATATTGGAAGGCGGAATCAGCTGTCTAGACTCAGGAGATAAAATTAAATCAATATCAAACGGAATTGACCTTGGTGCATCTAACCTACTCGCATAATCAGGTTTATATTTATTTAAAAAAGTTTTTACCATTGACCAAGCCCACGCTAAATTAATATAAACTGGCTCGGAATCCGCCATTCTCACCGCATTGCTGTCCAAATTTGATGCTTGGGTATCATCTATTGGTGAATCGGGTTTACTTGCCATGGAGCTTGTGGAAGTGGTGGAATCTTTATTTTCTATTAGAAATTGTTGCAAGACATTCGCATAACTCTGAGCTGTGGGGTAAGATGCTCTCCGCTTTAATAAATCGTCTAATAAGTATCCAGCCTTGTTGTCGCCAAGAATATAGGCATAATCTCTGACAATTGCAACAAATGCCCGCAAGTCACGTAATAAAGGCTTATCCAAAATTTTGCCAGAATAAGAATCTGTACCCGCATAATCTAGGCGGCGTCCGCTATCTCCCATGTCGACATCCGATAATGCATTTTCAGAAAAATCTTGGATAGTCTTACCCAATTTCTGACCTTCAATGGTGGATAGCCCCCAATCAATGAATTGCACAGACCATGCTGAGCCCTTCTTATTAATAAATATGTCGGACGGCTTAAGATCTCTATGATAAACCGCCTTCCATTGATCGGTAACGTTGTGTAAAGTAGCAAGAGCTTCAGCAATTTGGGCTAGGACTTCAATCGCTTCTACAGGCTTGTCGGAATCACGCATGGATTCAATATGATTAATCACACTAATTCCATCCGCCTTCTTAAGAATAATATATGGCTCCCCTTCAAAAAGATTACTTAGAGAATCCACATCATCTTCGGTAGCAGTTCCGCTTTGAATGACATCAGGTATTAATGGACTTATTCGCTCATCTGATTTAAGCACTCTAATCAATTGAGCTTCTCGAGCAATCACCTCAGCAAAGTTTTTGTTCGCTGGTAATTTTACAAAATGTTGTTCCGCCCCATCCTTTGTCGCACCCAAATAAAGACGCGACCCAACTGACATAACTCCAATCAACGGGCTCGGAAAATCATAATCCCCAAAAACCGACTCACTTGGTTTAGCCATTCTCACTTGACTTACTGTCCGCCCATCGACTCCTAATTCAGATAAAAATCTGTTTGTAAATACGCTGGGAACTTCGGCATTAGGTGCTAGGTATGGGTTCATTGCATGCTTTGTGGTGGCGGTATTCATGGCTGGTAAGACTAGGTTGTTAATGGGTTGGTTTAATAGAATTTGTTCATAACGCTGAGTATTGGTTTCGTGGGTAACTTGGGGGGTGATGGAAATATAGGAGATGTTATTTTGTTTGAGCAGGTGCTTTAGATTGGGGGTGTGGTAGCCTCCGGTTATTAGGGCGGATATGTTTGAGTTGCGAGAGCTTAGATTGCCACGTCGCTTTCTACTTAGGGCCTCACTGACTCGGCCCGTTCGTAGCATGGGCTCCTTATTCGTCGCCCACTCACTTCGCAAGGACGGACTTTTTAGGTCGCCTGTTTCTCTTGCTGTGAGTATGTTCATGTTTTCTAGGAACTTTTGGTCTCGGGCGTAGGTGAGTTCGTAGAATCTTTTGCTAAGGGTCGCCATGTCGCTAAAGTCTTCTTTGAGGAATAGGGCTTTATTGTAATGCTTTTTTAAGGTCATGAGTTTTTGGTTTAAGAAACCCGTGAGGACTTTGAGGTTGGCGAAGTTCTCATTTTTAAAGGCTTCATATTCTTCAGGTGTTAGAGAAAGGGAGAATAATTTTTTGTAGAATTGAAGCACCTTTAGTGCGAGAAGTAGTTTGGCTTCGTCATCATTGGCGCTTAGTGTCTCGAAGATCTTTTCTTCTAATAATTTCTGTTCATTCAATGTGTCGGCAAGTCCTAAATCTTTGGACTGCTCTAGGTAACGCAGGTATTTAGCGAGATTGGGATAATTGGATAGCCCTCCCTCAACCTTGGCTAGCTTTTCTGTTAGAAGTGCGAAGAATCCTCTTTGAGAGTCTTTGAGAGTGAGCTTGGATAGAGACAAGTCACCTAATTCTTCTTGGTCTTCGGGGCTTAGGGATTGAATCGCTTGTTGTTGTTCAAGTGAGACCGTCTCAAAATCAATTTTGTCTTCCATGGCTTTTAATTTTTTTAGCTTTTGAAGATTGGGCTGGTCTTTGAGATTGAGGTTTAATAATTGGGCTTGTGCAAATAATATGTCGATGTAATTTGAAAAGGATATTTCTTCTTTTTGAACTTGGGTATAGCTCTCAAGAAATTCCAAAAGATATGGGTTTAGGAGTTTTGGCTTGAGGACATTAATCGTGGATTCTATTTTGCCAAGATAGGCTTTGTACTTATCTCTTTTCTTGAGACTATGACGGTAAACATCGATGGATTCATAATAAAGCGATGGGTCTTCCACGCCCTCTACTTTAAAATTGTGTTCACTTGTGAGATCCAAATATTCTATTCCATGCAAAATGCCTTTTTGAAGATAGGCTTTGGCGATTTGTTTTCTTTTGTACAAAGACGCTTTGTCTCTTAAAAAAGTGAGATTAACATTACCCTTAGCAGCTTCGGTATAAACCGTATCAATAATATTACTTTGGAATAAAATGTCGAATAACTTAGATTCATTTGTTTGCGCGGATGCATTCGTGTGAGCATCTTGAATAAGAATCACAACCCTGTCATTGCGAGAAGCACGAAGCAGCGACGTGGCAATCTTGCTTTTTAATGTCATGTCGTCGCGCTCTTTTACGCTGACGCTGCTCTTCCAGGCATCGTCTATACTCGCCACAGATCCTGGTATTTTTGGAAGGATTTTTTTGGCCCATTTTAAACTTTTTTGCTTTTGGCTAGCTACAGAGACCCATGACCCAATATCCTTTTTCAAAAGTTCTGGAGCAGCATAAGCAAACTCTTGAATAAATAGGCACAGTATTAGTGTTTGAGCCATGCCCCTAAGAAACTTCTTCTGAGTCGTTCTTTTAATGATTGGGTTCTTATTAATCATATATATATAATTCTTATATAAACTACTATAAACACATAGCTAAAGTATGCCCAACAGACCCCCAAAATTCAAGTTTCTAGCCTATTTTTGCCCCCATAAGCATTCAGTTTTAAAAGGCCCACTTCCAACAAAACCACCTAAGCAAAACCACCCAAAACCCAACAAATCCCATTCAACTCTAATTAAATAGGGACACGTACTGTTTAATTAATTAAACAGTACGTGTCCCTATTTATTTCAACTGGGCTCAAAAATACAAGTTTTAGGCCTATTTTCACCGCTTAAGTAGGCATATTGAAAGCTACTCTTTTAATATGCCTACTTGGACGGTTAATCACGCTAAATACTTAGTAAATAGGGGCATGTGCTGTTTATTATGTGTTAGTTTTTGATAAATTTTGATTAAGAAACAGAGTTATAGTCATATAGGTAAAAATGGTCAAGAAAAACTCTGTTTTTTTGAGAATATTGTTAATTATTAGGTAACATAACTGTAATATAAAACCGTATATTATTGAGATGTTAATGAGGTCCAAAGGGCTTGCTATTTAGGCGGTAAAAACGTATAAAAGTACTTTCCTTTTTTTAATGGATTGCACTCATAAATTCAATGATTTATTGAAATAAATGCAACATATCATCCAACTTAGTTTAAGGAGTTAAATATGACTTATCAAGGGAGCACAACCATGAACGGCAAGGAAGCGCGCGTTGCTGCAATATCAACCATCAACAATAATGGAAACCAAAACGAACCTATGAATTTTGTCTCCACCCCAATTAATGAAATATTCGGGACTAATGTTTTTAGCCCCCGTATTATGAAGCAAAGATTACCTAAATCAGTTTATAAGTCAGTTATGCTATCTATAGAAACTGGCTCACAATTAGATTGGGCCGTTGCTGATATCATTGCTGCAGCCATGCGTGATTGGGCTGTTGAAAAAGGTGCTACACATTATGCGCATGTCTTTCATCCTTTAACTGGTTCCACTGCCGAAAAACATGATGGCTTTTTAGCCCCCGATGGAGATGGTGGAGCTATATTAGAATTCTCTGGCAAAACACTTATACAAGGTGAGCCTGATGCATCTAGCTTTCCCAATGGTGGCATACGTTCCACTTTTGAAGCGCGTGGATACACCGCTTGGGATGTAACTTCTGCCCCTTACATACTAGATGGCAAGAATGGTGCAACGCTTTCAATCCCAACGGCATTTATGTCTTGGACCGGCGAAGCTTTGGACAAAAAGACGCCTGTTTTAAGGTCGGGCCAAGCCTTAAGCCAACAAGTTAAGCGCATGCTCAAAATATTTGGTCATTCCAATATTTCTCGTGTAGTTTCTTACGCGGGTGCAGAACAAGAATACTTCTTAGTCGATCGTAATTTTTACAATTCACGTCCCGACTTAATCACAGCTGGTAGAACCGTTATGGGTGCTTCTTCAACTAAGGGTCAAGAATTCTCTGACCATTATTTTGGGTCCATACCAGGGCGTGTGCTTGATTACATGCAAGACTGCGAACGTGAGCTTTATAAATTAGGTATACCTGCCAAAACAAGACATAATGAGGTATCTCCCGGTCAATACGAAATAGCGCCTATCTTTGAAGATGGTAATGTTGCAACCGACCATCAACAATTGACTATGTATATCCTTCAAAGTGTAGCTGTCAAACATGGCATGGCCTGTCTCTTTCATGAAAAACCCTTCAAAGGCGTTAATGGAAGTGGCAAACATCTCAATTGGTCAGTCGGAAACAGTACGCAAGGAAACTTACTTGATCCAGGTGACACCCCACATGACAATGCACAATTCCTGGTATTCTGTGCCGCCGTTATACGCGCTGTACACAAATACGCTTCTGTATTACGTGCAGCGATTGCAAGTGCGTCTAATGACCATCGTTTAGGTGCTAATGAAGCTCCACCAGCAATACTCTCCATATTCTTAGGCGAGCAATTGACAGATGTCTTTGAACAAATCAAAAAAGGTGGTGCTAAGTCATCTAAGCGCAAAGGTGCTCTCACAGTTGGCGTTGACACCTTGCCTCCTCTTCCTAGAGATGCGGGTGATCGTAATAGAACCAGCCCTTTCGCCTTCACCGGAAATCGTTTTGAATTCCGCGCTGTAGGTTCAAAGCAGAGTGTATCCGGCCCATTGGTTGTATTGAATACAATCATGGCTGAGTCGATTGACTATATGGCCACACGCTTAGAAAAAGACACCAAGGGTGATTCGAAGAAACTTAACGGTGCTATCCAAAAGCTGCTTAAAGAAATCATCACTGAACATGGTGCGATTATCTTTAATGGTGATGGATACTCTGAAGCTTGGCATAAAGAAGCCGAAAAACGTGGCTTACCCAACCTCAGAACAGCTCCTGAAGCTTTGCCTGCTATGCTTGCACCAGCAGTCACGTCAACCTTCGCTAAATACAAAGTATTGTCTAAACGCGAAATGCAAAGTCGTGTTGAGATTTATCTCGAACAATACGTGATGACTCTTAATGTTGAGTGCAACCTGGTTAAACGCATGACAAAGACCATGATCATTCCTGCAACCGTGCGCTATCAGAATGAGCTCATCGATGCTGCTCAAGGCTTAACTGACTTAAACATTGAGCCAAATATAGCCATACTCGAAGAAGTCACTGAGCTATTGAATGAACTTCAATCATCATTAGCTGAATTGGAAGACGCTAAGGATAAAACGGGCTTCAAATCAATTAAAGAAGAAGCTGCATATAATTGCAAAGCTGTATTGCCTTTAATGGACAAAGTTCGCTCTTACGCAGATCTATTAGAAGAGCTCATCCCTGATGATTTGTGGCCACTTCCAACTTATCAAGAAATGTTATTCATTAAGTAACCCATTACTTAAATTAGATAATAAAAAACCCGAGTCTCACGACTCGGGTTTTTTATTGCCTGATCCTAGATATGTAATTGATGAGATGCCACCGTCACCATGAGGAGCGCGTATTAAGCAACGGTTCGTGGGCGATGAATAAAGAGCCCATGCTACGAGTCGGGTGGCCTAGAGGAATCACACCTCCAAGGCTCCCACAGATCCGTACGTGAATCTCTCGATTCATACGGCTCCTATCATCCATTGACCGTTAGAGTTTCCGAGTTGCCAGTGAGCGAAGAGTCTTGGATCTCGTGATTTAACCCCACGTAGCCAAGCCCTTGCCTTTCTTTTGCGATTTCGGAATCTCTTGTATTTTCTCATCACCCAACGCATTATTGTGCTATCAAGTGAGTCAAAAACTGAGTAAAGATCTGACTTACGATACTTACCATAATAATTAATCCATCCGTTTAAGATCGGATTAATTTCATGAGCGAGTATGGATAAGGATTCTCTATTACGTCTGTGAAGTTGCCATGTACGCATTGTTCTGCGAATTGCTGTAGCGGATTTAGGACTAATGCCTGGGTTGAAGCCGATAAAGTCATGTCCTTTTCTACTTCTTGTCTTTCTTGGTTGAAAGGCAAACCCTTGAAAGTCGAATTTTCGAATGGAGTCATTTCCTTGTCGTTTATCATTCTCACAAGAGACGATCTTTGTCTTTTGCTTATTTACTTCAAGCCCACAGTCTTTTAGCCGCTTGGTAATGGCTGTGAATAATGCCGTGGCTTCTTCTTGCGTTTTAGCATGTACCACAATATCATCTGCATAACGTTCGAATGGATTTTCTGGATATGTTCTCTCCATCCATGCGTCAATTGTATAATGTAAGTAGAGATTAGCTAATAATGGACTAATCACTCCTCCTTGCGGTGTTCCCTTATCCCGATTCTTTAAAGACTTGTCTTTTAATTGTAATTTGGCTTTGAGCCATCTTTCAATATAGAGCAATATCCATTTAGAATCGGTATGATGCCTAACTGCTTTCAATAGTAGTTCATGGTCTAGGTTGTCAAAGAAGCCTTTAATATCTAAGTCTATAGCCCAAGCATAACGCCAACATCTGCGTCTTGTTTGACCAACGGCTTGTATTGCAGACTTCTTTGGCCTATACGCATATGAATCTGGATGGAAGTGAGGTTCTACTTTTACCTCCAGAATCATTTTAACTACCATTTGGGCAATACGGTCTAACACTGTTGGAATTCCAAGAGGTCTCATACCTCCAGATTTCTTGGGGATTTCAACAAGCTTGACTGGTGGAGGGAAGTAAGTTCCTGAAGACATTCTATTCCAAAGCTTATATAGATTCCGTTCCCGATCTCTATCTAAGTCTTCTATGGACATTTTGTCTACTCCACAAGCACCTTGGTTAGCCTTCACTCGTTTATAAGCTATCCAAACATATTGCTTTGGAATGCTAAACGGTTTTCTCGGACCATCGAGTTCATCCTTCATTATTTGCAAGTTGTCCTTTTAGTTTAAGAGACGGACGATATAACCCCTTCGCTCCACTTCCATTACAGAAGCTTCTAGCGCTACTACGAGTTATTCCGCCCCTGTCATTATGCATCGGCACTCTCACCCTAAGAGGTCTTCTCTTTTTCGAGGCTTCTCCCTTAACATCACTTATGACAAGTTCCCAAGTTCCATATAAAAGCCTGTACCAAGTTCATGCCACCTTCATACCGAATGCCGTCCAAGCAGTAAACAGTTTTTTCTCATGGACTTATCCTGAATCCACCCGTAGAGATTCAGTTTTGACATTAATAGCTCTTTCGACACTTCAACGGTGGTTCACTTTCGTTCATCTCCTTGGTACATACTTGACGTAATACAAAGTTACGCCTTTTCCTTATTGCTAAGCACCTTGTCTTTTCAGATCAACGCACCATAAGGTAGTTTGAAGGCCATTCCTGTAAATCGCCTTCGAAGGGCCAAACCTTCATCTTTTATATAGCATTACGTTTATTCAACGTATTCTTGGCACACACGGGCCGAGTTGGTGAGGCCCTTGTAGATCCCCCAGAATGCATTTGACTAAGTACTACAAAGCTAGTCTAAGACTTTTTTGTGAGATCCTCACACCACTGCTACGCGTGGTTCAGGATGACGGTCTTCTCGAATTTGTGACTTGTAGACAGACAAAAATAGATTTTAATACCTTGTGTCGCTCGTATTTGAACGCAACACTTGTAGTGCAGCTAGTTAAAGTGTGGCTAATAGTTCTTTGAGTTTATTGATCTCATTGGTGGGTAATCCACAGACATAGTCTTTGCAAACATAGGCAGTGGGCTTTGAATCGATTAAGGTTTGTTTTTGTGTCCAGGGTGCAAAAGTTTCTAGGGATTGTTCAGGATAATTGAATAAGACAATGCTATTGGGCAAATAGGTGCTTTGAACAATCTCAACAAGAGCCTGCGTTTCATTTGACTGAGGGTCACCTTTAATCACCACTTCAGACGTTGGGCCTACCCAAAAGTTGAGTCCATTTAAGGCTTGGCTATGCGATAAGGGCCCTGATGACAATTGGGGTTTGAAAGTACTTAATAATTTAGAGGCTATTTCGGCATATAGTTTATTTTGGGTCATTTTGGATAATTTTAGCAATACCGTGATAGCGCTTGAATTGCCTGAGGGTGTTGCGCCATCATGAAAGTTCTTAGGACGCACGATTAAATAACCTATTTGGTCTTTGCCCGTCATAAAGAAACTTTCAGTCTCCTCATCCCAAAAATCTCTAATCGCAATATCCATCAAGTCTTGAGCTTCTATTAAATAAGATACCTTAGCCGTCACTGAATACAAATCCATTAACCCTTCCGCTAAAAAGACATAATCATCCAATTGCCCAGCTATCCCTGCCTCGCCCTTGCGAAAACGATGATAAAGCGTTCCATCAGGCTGTTTCATGGTATTTAATAAAAATTCAGCGGCGCCCTCTGCGGCTTGCGTGAATTTGGGCTCATCTAAAGCCTTAGCGCTCTTAGCTAATGCTGAAATCAATAAACCATTCCAATCGGTCAAAATCTTATCATCCAAATGTGGACGTGGTCTTGATTGCTGTAAGGCAAATAACTTCTTTTGGATTTGTTTTGTACTCGTATTAATTTCCTCAAGAGTCTTATTGAACTTTGACGTCGCCTCTAGCTCGGTCTTGACTTGATGTAGGATATTTTGATTGGTGAATTCATGATGCGGGTCTTCTTGAACGTTTCCGCCAGGATCAAGACCCCATATATAAGCAGCTAAGTTTAATTCTTCATCGCTCAAAACTTGCGTCAAATCGGTCCATGACCATACATAAAACGCGCCTTCACGTTTTATATTGGGATCAATTGGGTCAAAACTATCTGCGTCTTCAGCTGAATAAAAAGCGCCTTCAGGCGCTAATAAGTCCCGCAATAAATAATCGACTGTTTCGCGTATAACACTAGCGTATAGAGGCTTTTGCGTGATGTTATAAGCTTCCGAGTAAGCCTTTAGTAACATAGCTTGGTCATAAAGCATTTTTTCAAAATGAGGCACAAACCATTCTTTATCTACCGAATAACGATGAAATCCACCGGCTAAACGATCATATATTCCACCATCAGCCATTTTGTCTAAAGTCAAAGTTGACATGGCCAAAGCCTGTTGTTCACCCGTACTTTGAAAATAACGCATTAAGAACATCAGGCTATGGGGCGATGGGAATTTGGGTGCACTGCCAAAGCCGCCATCGGCTTTATCATGATTTTCTGACATAAGCCTATAAGCGTTGGTCAAAAAACTTGCATCAGGCAATTCTTCATCAGTAGATGCATTGTGTTGATTAAAGTAATCAACAAAGCTCGTACCTGATTTTTCTATTTCTTCACGTTTTTCTTTCCAGGACTCTGACAATTTTGTCAAAACGGACTTGAAGCCAGGTCGCCCATAACGATCATCTGGCGGAAAGTATGTGCCGCCATAAAAGGGATTTCGATCAGGTGTGAGGAATACAGACATCGGCCAGCCGCCGCTACCCGTTGTTGCTATAACAAAACTCATATAAATTTGATCTATATCAGGGCGCTCTTCGCGATCCACTTTAATGGAAATAAAATTTTGGTTCAATAAAGCCGCAACAGCTTCATTTTCAAAGGACTCCTCTTCCATGACATGACACCAATGGCATGTTGAATAGCCAATAGACAAAAATATAGGTTTGTTTTCGGTTTTGGCTTTTTCAAAAGCTTTGGCACCCCAAGGATACCAATTAACAGGATTGTGGGCATGTTGAAGTAAATAAGGGCTTTTTTCGTGCACAAGTTCATTCGTGTGCATTGGCTTTTGTTCAGCCTGCGCATTAGTCATGAATGTGGCTCCCAGAGCAATCGCGGCTATGAGTTTGCATAGTTTATTCACTTGATCCAGTCCGTTGCACGTCTTCAACCCAATCCTTAGACATTTTTGATGAAGCGCGATATGCAATGTCATGCACGATTTTGCGTATGGCTTTATGAATAATCTTAACTAATAATTTATCATTTCGATAATCAGCAGGCGCCAAGTGATCAGCTCTTCTCTCCTGTACCATTTGTTCAACTTCAAGGGGCACTTTTTTTGTGGGATCGAATACGGCAATCGCATGTCCTCCACTTTTTTGAACAACAGTCATGGAAGGAATGTCTGTTAATCCGTCGCCAATATATACCATATTCCTAAAAGGGATGGGCCTGTCTTCTTCGCGCATATGTGAGTTGATATTCTCAGCCAAATCCAATTTGCCTTTATTAATGCGGAACAAAAATTGGGTTTTATTGGTGTCATTAATCACTAGCTTGGGAAAGACGGGGCGATCATCTTCATAAGCAAAGTCGCAAGCATATATTTTCTTAAAATACTTAGCTATGGAGCAACCTTTTACCAATTCGCTCATGCCGCTAGAAACAATATAATGTTCTATTACAATACCCAAATCACGAACTTCGCGGATCTCTAGTATGGCGCGCTCTAAATAGTCAAAATACTCTTCCACACCCTCAAAATAAGTGATTTTTTTTGCAGCTAATTCACGCAGGAATTGAGGCGTGAGTGGCTCTTTGGAAAAGCGTTCATCGTCGATAAGCAACTTTAGATACGCCAAAGTCCGCTCATAACCTTGCTCTAAAACTAATTTTTCGGCCTGTCCCCAAAACTCACTGGCCTTTATTCCATAATGTTCAAAGATAGTCGGCTCTTGCATATTTCCGGGCATGAGCGTTCCATCAAAATCATAAACAATGGCTATTGTTTTCTGAGGTTGTTTACTCACAAGTTTTTTATTGATTTAAGCTTGATTTGAAGCCGCTTTTTTTTGCTTCTTGATCAGCATGCCTAGCATCGGAGGTGTGACTAGGGTCGTTATAATGACCATGATCACAATAACCGAGAATACTTCGTCATTAACCACGCCGAGTGATTTACCAATCATAGCGAATATAAGCCCAACTTCACCACGTGGCACCATACCCCAACCCACGATCATGCGATTCACTTTGCCAGCAAAGAAACCCGTCACAAGCTTAGTGAGTATGGCTGCTATAGACAAGCCAATCGCTACAGTCAATACCTTGGGGTCAAATAAAGTGTCTAATTTGACATTAATACCGGTTAATACGAAGAATATAGGCACCAAAAAATGCGCCAATGGCTCAATCAAATGGTCAACATGATGATGTTCATATTTATGAATCAAGGCTTCAACCGATTTTTTTTCCTCAACCGACATATTAGTGGTTAACGACTTTAGGTCTGATGCCACTTCAGGCTCATCAAAGTCTTTGAAATGTATGGGGGTCACAACCAATCCAGCCGCAAAGGCACCTACAATAGGCGCTAAGCCAATTAATTGAGCCGCATAAGCAAATACTAAACAAGTGCTAATTGCCAAAGTGAATTTCATTTCTCGACCCGCGTGAATTTTTGAAAATAACGTATTCATACTTGGGGCTAAGAAGTGGCCCAATAAGAAGGAGCCAATTAAGAAGCCTATGGCTTTAGCCAAAATCACAGCCACCAGACCGACGCTCGCCGTTCCAGTCGTCACAATCACAGAAATGACTGCCAATAAGATAAGGCCCAAAATATCATCAATCACCGCCGCGCCTAATACAATACGCGCCTCAGGTGTATTTAATGCATTGAGATCTTTGAAAACACGTGCCGTAATACCTACAGACGTGGCCGTCATCGTAGCGCCAAAAAACAAATAAGCATTGAAGTCCAAGCCTGGTAATAGAAGTGGTCCGACCATATAGGTGCCGACTACAAAAGGCACCACAACACCCGCAACAGCTACCATGAGCGACACTTTACCAACCTTAAGCATATCCCCTAAAGTGGACTCTAAACCAATTTGAAAAAGAAGAATAACCACACCTAATTCGGACAAGAATTCTATAATAGGCTGATGTTTAATGGGTTCAAAAAAATCACACCCTAATAAGACCATATTTCCGATGAGAACACCGATGACTAATTCACCTAATACAGCAGGTTGACCAAAGCGTTCAACAAATCCAGATATTTTGGCTGCCAACAAAATAATAGCAATCCACAAAAATGTTTGCGCCGCAGCGGCGCCATGACCAGAGCTAGCATTCGCATCGGATGAGAACCAGAATTGCACGCCCAACAACAAGGTCAGCAGCCCCAAAGTAAGTGGTGTCTTTTTAATCCAATTGGTGAGTTTCAATTCTACCTCCTTTATATTGAGAATCACTTTTAATCCAATTCTCAAATAATCCACACGCTTTATCAACCATACTTTCGCAGGCCATCATCGAGGATTTACGGCCTTGCATTGCCTTACTGGCAATCAGTTGCAAATCATCCAAATTATATAAATAAATATCACTCATATCATTAACGTCTTCATCTATGTTTCGCGGTAAGCCCAAATCAATCATAAAAATTGGGTTCTGAGACCTATTCACTTTCCACAACTCAACACGTTTCGAATGAATAAATGGCTTAGGCGCTCCCGCAGATGATATCACAATATCAGCAAGTGCTGCACCTGCATCCATATCCTCAAAGCAAATCGCGCGACCACTAAATTCCTCAACCAGACCCTCAGCTCTTTCGCGATTTCGATTAGCAATAATCAAATCTTTAACACCTGCGTTCACTAGGGCCTCGCATACTGATCTAGCAACCTGACCCGAGCCAATCAGCAATACTTTTTTCTTATCTAATTTACTAAAAATTTTCATAGCCAGCTTGACGCCAATCGAGGCAATGCTAACATTACCAACTCCAATAGAAGTCTCGGTACGCACGTCCTTACCCAATTTGAGAGCCTTTTGAAACAATATATTAAAATATTTTTTTGTTAACCCGTCTGCATGCGACTTGAGATAAGCCGTTTTGATTTGGCCTAATATTTCGGTCTCACCCAAAGCCATAGAATCAAGGCCGGAGACCACAACCATTAAATGCCTTATAGCGTCTATGCCGGTCTTATAATAGGTGCGGTCGCGCACTTCATCAATGGTCAATTCACTATGTTCAACTAATAAACTAATGACTTTGTCTGATATTTCGTCTATATCACTAATTAAATAAACTTCCGTGCGATTACAGGTAGACACCACCACCTGTTCTAAACACTTCGTATGATTAGTTAATTTAGCATTGAATGATGCATAATCAGATTCTGACACAGAGAATTTTTCACGAATGCTAACAGGTGCTGTTTTGTGATTAACGCCTATTAGAATAAATGACTTTAGTGAAATTTTGTCAGCCATTACCTATGTGCTCCCATAAAAACAATGAGCATTAAACAATAGCAAATAATACTCGTATAAGACATTGTGCGTGCACGCTCCATGGGCCCTTTGCGTATAAAAACCAAGGCGATATAAACCGCCGTCATCACAAAAGCTAATAAAGTTGCTGGCTCCCAAAGGACTGATGTTAATCCGCTTGTCTTAGCAATATGGGTCATACCACCTAGCACACCGGCAAATAATGCTGAAGTCCCAATAGCTAAAGCAATAAAATTCATTCGACTAGTTGCTTCTAAGGGAGGTAAATTAATGAATAAGGCGCCGATTTTTTTCTTCTTAATTATGTTCTCTTGAAGCAAATACAAAACTGCAAAGAGACAAGAAAATGAATAGGCCGCTATTGCCGCAAACATTAAATAAATATGCCCCTTCAAAAAAGGTCCATTCAATGTCGCGTCAGTCGTACTATCAAAATGAAATATGGCCATCGCACCCAAAAGAATACTAAATGCGGACAATGCTGCTGGAGCAAAAGGCAATTTGATCTTAAAACCAACCAATAAATAAACAATTCCCAATATCAATATAGCAAACAACATACCCGCAAAATAGTCCGACAATATCCCGTGATCCGGACCCAAAGATCGGACGATGAGAAGTAGCCCTACCACGCCGGTTGAAAGAAAATAGCTGGCTGATGACCCGGGCAAAGACAAGCGTGATTCCATACGCTTAGACCCAATCGCCAACAATATGCTCAAAACATAAAAAAACAAAGCAATTAAAAAGAACTTCTCTATATTCATATAAGTGTTTTCAAAACCTCTCTACACATACCGTATCTTAAAGCTCGTCATTGCGAGCCACGCGAAGCAGTGCTGCGGCAATCTAGAGCAAGGTTAAGTCTAGATTGCCGCAGCCAAAAAACGGCCTCGCAATGACGTTCAGTTTCTTTGCTACGATCAAATATCAGACAATAACATTGCATTATTTTTTGCGCTTCTTAATGAACCTGCTACCCAAAATACTCAATTCATATAAAACAATTAAAGGTAGGGCCAATAATACTTGGCTAATCATATCCGGTGGAGTTAATGCCATGGCGAGAATAAATGAAGCCACGTATGCATGCCGTCTAAATTTGGACAAAGTCTCCACCTGCACCAAATTAAGGGCCACACAAGCTAATATAAAAATAGGCATATTAAACGCAATGCCAAAAGCGGTAATCATTGAACTCAAAAATGACATGTAATGCGTTATCGAAATAACGGGTTCCATAAAATTCGTCTGAAAGCCCATTAAGAAGCTTAAGGCCAAAGGTAAAACAAGCTTAAATGCAAAGGTGGCACCCACCAAGAACAAAAAAGCCGACAAAGCAATCCAAGGCAAAAGCATTTGACGCTCATGTTTGTATAAACCGGGAGCGATATACGTCCAAATTTGGAGAATTACGTATGGAGAGGCGATGATTAGTCCGCTAATAATACTAACTTGTAATTTAACTATGAATGCATCAGCGGGAGCGAAGAAATGTAATTTGCCAAAAGCAGCTCGAGCAGGTTCGGTAAACAATGTCAAAAGCGCATTAGAAAAAAGAAGGCTGACCAAAGCGCATGTAAATACACTAATGACCACACGAATAATGCAGCCCCTCAAATCATCTATATGTTCAGTAACAGGCTTACGGTCTTCTAGGGCTGTCATCATCTGAATCGGGGGCTTTAATGTCATTGGCTATACGTTTAAACTCGCGCATAGCCTGGCCCAAAGTCCGTGCAATTTCTGGCACTTTGGATCCGCCAAAGAGTACAGTGACAATAACAACAATCACGGCTATTTCGCCTATGCCAGGCGTGCCGAACGCAGTATAAATCATATCACTTCCTTGAGTAAGCCATAGTGCATGTCTTTAGGTGAAAAAATATAGTCTACATCCAGTTTGGGCCATTCAATATTGAGGTCTGGGTCATCCCAAGCAATTCCCGACTCATGTTCGGGTGAGTAATACTCAGAAACATGGTACAAAACTTTGACAGTTTCACTCAATGCCAAAAAGCCATGTGCAAAACCCTTGGGCACATAAAGGATTTCGCCGTTCACAGCAGATAAATCAAATGCCTCCCACAGCTTAAAAGTGGGGGAGTCTTCACGTATATCGACTATAACATCGCATATAGACCCATCTACAACCTGCACTAATTTAGCCTGCGCTTTAGGTGGAATCTGAAAATGCAATCCCCTTAACGTGCCCTGCTGAGAAACACTTTCATTGCTCTGAACGAACTCATCCGCAATACCTTGTTCAGTGAATAAATCACGTCTAAAGATTTCGCTAAAGTAACCGCGGTCATCTGCATGGCGCTTTGGTTGGACCAGCACAACATCCTTTAGCTTGCACTTCTTAAATTGCATACTTATGTTTCTTCACAACGAGCACCACAGCGACTTACCATTAAAACATCAGGAAAGCGTGTTGACGTATTAGGAGCACCATAAGGTTGCAAAATTTCTGGAGTAATGATCACATCAATAGAAAACTCCTTATCCAAATAAGCTGCTTCCGTTTCGGAATCATATTCCATAGACCCATAAGAAAGAATGAGTTCCAAATTGTAATTTCCACCATTCACCAATTGATTAGGAGATAATAATCCTCTTAAGCCTTCTATAGTGAATCCCGGAACGTCAAAAATCTGGCCCTCATTATCAAAAGGAATTAACTCACCCACCAAATATTTAGTCTCAGATTCTTCTTCGCCTCCGGTGGTCAAGGTTTCTGTGAAAAATGCGGGGTTATTGTCATTCGGGTCAAAAGGATTAAAGCCCTCTAAATCGATTGGCCCCACACCTTGAGATTGATCACCATCATCATAATTGTCTTCATAATCATCATCGCGACGATAATGGCTATAGGCAACCGGCTTACTCTCCCCAGCCCTAAATACATTTGTAGAATCTTCCGTTAAGCCTTGAGCCCAAAGAACATCTCCTTTAGCGCGTCCAATGTTTATAGCTGAAGGGTCAGAATAACTCTCTTCAAAGACCACTTTATCCCCTGCTGGGTTTTGTGCTTCAGCCGAAAAATATGTCGGAAATAATGTAGGTATGCTCTCAGCACTTTCATGCACGATGAATTGATCGCTACCATCCAATCCCTCTGGCAAGTCATAATCACCTGCATCTAACAAAGCTTCCATTTCTTCATAAGTAACTACATTCAAATATTCATTCCAAGGTAAGTTTCGAATAGACCCAGTGATGGCTTCATTGAATTCGGTTATCCATGTAAAAGCACTAACACCCGCCAAAGCTCCTGCAGCTCTATAGGTTAGTGAAATAAAGCGCACAGAGTCATCTGTGGGTTTATCAATATATTGGTCTGTGCGCACACGATTGCCATGTACATCAGTGAATACCTTACCCGTTTGTGCATCAAACAATTGTTCTTGTTGGGCTTGCACTCTCAATTCAACTTGATTGGTCAATATATTATTCAATGAATTACGCAAGGTTTGACGCTCTTGTTTTCTCTGGTCTTCTAATGTCTTGAATTCTTGATCAATCACGATACGATTCGCATTGATTTGCTGTAAAGCTGCGTCGGCAGCATTGGCAGCCGTGATAGACAAACCAACTAAACCGCCATTATCCTGAGTTTGACCCGCTAAAACGCCCAGGTTTCCGATAGCGTCTCTTTGGTCCTCAATTAAGTCAACTTGGGCATTGGTGTCCAACGCTGTATTCACCAAGTCGTTTAATGGAGTGACTCTGTCAGCGGTCACTATGCCTTGATCAAAATTATCAGACAAGGTTTGAAAATCCCAAGCGCCATTATTGGCCGCACCATTAGATAATAATTTAGCTGCCTCAGCGGCTACTTTTTGGCCGTTCAACAATGTGCGACCCGAAAGTAAATCAGATTGAGTATTCTGCAATAAACCGCCAATGAATAGACGGTTCAAAAATGCGAGTACAGCCCCGCCATTATTGGCTTGACCACCGGCTGCTTCAGTTGCTTCTTCGTCTTCGGTGGTGGTGCCCTCTGTAGTCGTTGTACCTTCCACTTCAGTTTGAGGGTTACCCAAGTCGCCCACAATTTTATTAAAGGCTTGGACAAAAGCCTCACGCTCAGATTTATCCAAATGTTTAACTGGTATCAAAGTTCCGTCCCCCGAGGCCGACGAGGCTCCAAAGGTATCTACCAATAAACTTTCGAGCTTATTCATTAATGAATCAAATTTAACCGAGCCTTCATCCACATAAAGATCAGTCAATACGCTAGATATCCCTTGAGCTAATTGTGTCACGCCCATATATAAAGTCGTGCCACGAACAGAAGCTAGGGCCGTAGGCGTCTTAATTTGAAAAGAAGACTGGCCTTTTAATTTATCAATATCAGCTTTAATGCGACCCAGATCGAGGGTCAGTAATGTTTGACGCAAATTATTATTGTAACGCAAAGCTTTTTCCACCGTAATATTCGTGCTTGGAGCCACGTAAATATCAGCTTTTTTATCAAAAGTTATATGGGCACTTCCAGATTCATCTGTTTTGATTTTGTCTGAATTATATAGTTCATCATTATGTTTGCCAGGAATCCATTCCTCTGACCCTTTACGTTGAATCCACACATCGCCCAAAACATCTTGAATCAATATTTTTTGTTCAACACTTTTTTCACTAATTGGGATTATTGGAGCCATGACTGCTTGATTATGTTGTGTTTGCATAGCCAAAGTTGGGTTCGTAACAGGGTCAATGCTAGCCGCTAAAGCGGTTGGCGACAAAATCATCGCAAATACAATTATGCTGGCCAAGCTCTTAGAAAGAATAGATTTGTGGGATTCGAATTTTAATTGCATAGTTACTTCCTTTATACCGTCATCCTGATAATATACCGTCATCCTGATAAACACGGAGGCCGGTTGCGTTCTAACTCCACCGGCATTAGGTGTCTTGCTTTGAAACTCGCACCGTCACCACGACGTAAGGATCCCCCAAAATGCATTAAGCTATAGGATTATTGTGCCCTAAACGCGGACTCACAATGACATTAAATATATTAATATTAGTATCGTAAATTATAAGACGCAGCTCATTCCTCTGGCAAGTAAAAACTATTACCAATAAAGACCAAAACCAGCTATAATTTGGATCTAATGAAATTATTACTCATAATCGCTCTCACAAGCTTAAGCCTGATTACTCTTCCCCAATTAGCGCTAGCTTTGGACTCTGATCAAAGCACTGCAAGCCCTCTCGTTTACATATTAGATGGGACAGCGCTCTCCGGATATTCAGACGTTGCTGGTCCAACTGAAGGAGACTTTAGCATCAATACAACTTGGCTTGGATCAGCTGGCTGGAATATCAATAATCAGGCTCAAGCTATACTGGCTTACAATGGCAGCTTCCAACAAAGCCAATTATTCATCGCTCAAGACGAAGGCGCTAAAGAGTCTAATCAAGTCATGAGTAATAATTTGTCAGCTGTTCTCAAGTACGCTGTGAGCGACAATTTTATCTTTGAACCCAATTTATTTTTTGATGTCATTTATGTCAAAGAAACGGCTGATGAACAATTAGGGCGAGGTCTCTATGACTATGAAGATAAGGGAGCTGGATTCGAAAACACACATATATTTGACTCACAAACTGAGCGAATCAAAATCCTAACATATGGCCTAACCGTATTCCACAGACAATACCCACATTACAGTTCACTGATTTCGCAATTCTCTGATAGCACATTTGAACAAAACGAAAAAGACTTTTATGGCTACAAATTTGATACGAGTTATAAAACAAAGTTGAGCCAAAAACTTACCGGAACCTTGGATGGCACCTTTATTCTTAAAGATTACACGGACAAGTTAAATGTTTCATCAGATGGTATACGTGAAGAAAATAAGCGCGAAGACTTTTATTTTGAAATCACTGGGGATTTATTGCAAGAAATGAATGAGTCTTGGTCTTTAGGTTTTGGGACGGGCTTTATTCAGAATATTTCAAGCTTAGATTATTATGATACACGTAATACAACTAGCCTTACAGACGATAGATTCTTTGGTGGTTATTATGACTACTTTAAGTACTCTGTCTCACCCTCATTAATACTCACGCCCCAAATCAATGTAGATGAGAGTAAGAATCCACTCGTGCAACTCAGCTATACTTTTGATCGCACTTTTTATACGGGTCGCAATGCTCTAAATCAATTCGATACACTAAAAAATGAGGATCAATTAGACAAAAGTCACACTATATTCGCTCGAAGTACTTGGCCCATCACCTCTCAGCTCAATTGGATAACAAGCGGATCGTGGCAAAAACAAACCTCAAATAACGACTTTGAACAAAGCTACCAATACTCCTACGAAGTCTGGTCAGTCCTCTCCGGCGTCTCCTTCGAACTATAAAAAGCTATAGCGATATAGCAATCTTACAAACGAATTATTTAATTTCGATTTTGTATTCAGCGATATTGGTGGGGTCGAGGTTAGCTAGGACTATGCCAACCTTGGTGAGGCGCTCATATGATTGGGCTTGAAGATCTACTGCGCCTTTTTCTCCCAATCGATAATTCATAACTTCAGTTTTGCCATTAATTTCTAAATATAGTGTGACCCATAAATGTTTAGATTCGCCTTGATTATGAATCACCAAATGTGTCGGCGAGCCCAAGTCTTTGCTTACAAGTATTTCATGTACATCAAAAGCAAGCGGATTAATATCGGCTTTAGGCGTCCAATCCCCTGCTACGTAAGAGCCAAAATCATCGGGTTTATCGTCGCCCCAATGCGCTATCCAATCTATATCCAGCTCATGGCTTTTTCTTAATAAAGTGCCGTGTTTAGAATAAGTGTAAAAAGTATTATTCGACCAAACGGTCATCGTCTTTGCCACTTCAAGTAAGTTTGCGCCTGCGGAATAAGCTTTATACCCCTTGGTGTATATCCAATTAAAATAATTATTCAACATTTGGTCAAAAGCAACGCCTGTAGATTTCTGTAAGGCATTCTGATAATCGGAATAGGCTGCATCAAAAGGAACTTTGGCTAGTTCTTGCGACACATCGAATATTTTTTCTACGCCATAAGCATGCTCAAAATATAACCAAAAAAGTGAATTCTCATAACGCAATCCAAAAAAGCTCTCATCAGGATACCTTAAGTAATAATTAGCGCCACCTCTAGAGAACTGAATGCGATCGTCTACTTTTTTTCTAAATCCCATTGAAGCGAACCCAGGATCAGATCCAATCTTAGTTTCAAAATAACGTGCCACGCCTTCGGTGTACCAATCGCCATTACGAATTTGATGCTCAGTTGAGCCTAGATTTTCGTTTATTACATGCATAAAAGCATGCGTCATTTCGTGAATAATAGAACTATCTAAATAGGTGTCTACATCATAATTACCATCATGCGGCACATTATTAATTTTATTCCAAAATACTAAAAAGTTTTTATAGTCTATGGGCATTAATATCGCCGGTGTCTTTTGGCCAGTCTCTTCGTTCTTCTTAATCACAAAAAGAGGCGCGCGCTTAAAATCAGTATAATCAAATCCACCAAATGGATACAAGCCTTCATTCGTAGCATCTCCCAAATACACATCGAATGCCTTTGGGGATCTAGCTGGCCATTCCTCAACTTTTAATTCTTGTTTCAAAATTTTGTAAGCACTTTTCATGGAAGTCAAAACGCGTTCCGGGTATGTTAAGTCATGAATCTTTTCTAAAGCAAAGTCTGTGTAATGCACTTTAAATTGTGCACCATCAGCAGCACGACCCGTCAATATTTTTTCCATCAAAAGATTTTTGGATCCAGGAATCAAAGTGCTAAAGCGATCAACCACTTTACCGTTAACCAAAATTTGCAAAGGACCCGCATAATTATTTGGCCCTGGTAATATTTGAAAGGCTTGGCCAGCTTGTGTCGCTTCAATTTCCCATTGAGCTTTACCTCTCAAATCGGTCACGGGATGTTTGCGTCCCAAGCGATCAATTGAATGAATAGCAACCTGCATATTTTTACCATTCAAACTACTTACTTCGGGTAATTGGAAAGAGACTGGAGCTACTAAAACGCGTGTGGGTTGGACGGGTTCAATACCTATAGTTTCGCTAGGGATGCTAATGAGGCCTATAAAAAGTACATTAAGTATAAAAAAGGTTTTTAGTTTTCGCATATCTCCGGCAGCTGGCTGTCTTACCCTAAAAAAGGACTTAGACCCTTGGCTTTGTGCCCCGCTCTTTCGATACGGTTTACCCTTATCAAAGTTTATAAATTAACTAACAATACTACTAATTCCTAGCTAAAGTATGCATTATTTTACTAATAATTTCAAGATCTGCCGGATATTTCAAATAGTCCCATAAGTGTATTATTTATAAGGAGTTAAGTTAGTTTTATGTTAATAGAAACAAAACTCATAAAACAGTTAGCCATTTTGCGTCTAAATAGCATGGGTAATGACCAAGTATTTAATGAATGCACTCATGCTCTTTCTCGCTTTACTTTCTACATAGCAAGCTATAAGCTATGCAATCGTTATTAAAACACAAAGGAAATTATTTATTTATGGCTAGAGAAGGTTTGCCTTATATTGCTGGCGTTTTGGCCGTTGCGTGGATTTCTGCCACCATATCGCCTTTACTTTCAATCGCATTAATTGTTCTAGCTTGCATGATTGGTTTTTTCTTTAGAGATCCTAAATGTATAGCACCACCCTCATTTGATGGGTTATGCTCTCCAGCCAATGGCAAAGTGATGTCCATTGAGCCTTGGCAGGAACACCCCGAGGGAAAAAGTGGCTACATACGCATATCCATTTATCTCTCTATTTTCAATGTGCATGTGAACCGTTCACCCATAGCTGGAACCATCAAAAATATCACCTACACTCCTGGCGCCTTCACTTCAATGACGCAAGCGCGCGCCTTCAAAGTAAATGAAAATAATTTGATCGAACTCGAAAGTGCCCAGGGAATTATATTCTTTCGCCAAATTGCCGGCCTAGTAGCAAGACGCATTGTCTGCTACCCAAAGTTAGGAGATGTCATCAGTCAATGTCAAAAAATTGGCTTAATTAAGTTTGGCTCAGGAATGCAGCTCATGTTTCCACGCCATTTAGCTCCAACCGTCACTGTTGGCCAAATGGTTAAATTGGGCTCCATCATAGCAAGACCCAACCAAACTTAATGACCATACCCAACGCCGTCACGTCTCTACGGATATTACTCGGCTTACAATCCATATTATTGCTATCCCAATACCAAAGTGGTCTGGCGTTCATTTGTATTCTCGTCTCTATTGTTTTAGATGGCTTTGATGGTTGGTTGGCCCGAGCCTTGAATCAAGAGAGTCGTTTGGGTGAATACCTAGATTCCATTGCTGACTTCATTGCCTTTGGCATAGCGCCAGCTTTTGGTATGATGCTAGCCTATAATGGCAACTACACAGCCTTTGCTACAGCTCTTGGTCTATTGTATATTTTATCGGCAGCCATACGCCTCATCAGATATCATTTTAAAGCCTGCCATTTCCATGAGGGTGGTCGAATTTATTATAAAGGGCTTCCAACTCCGCTAAGTGCTTTAATACTTATCGCCTGTTTGTATTTTTTATTGAATTTTGTATACTTCCAAATTACTTTAGTATTAACTATACTGGTTTTATCCCTATTAATGAATAGCCGCATCATCGTGCCTGGAATCAAAAGAATGCATGATTCCAATCATGATGCTGATGCTTAATTTTTGGGCCCTATCGTCTAGCCTGGTCTAGGACATCACCCTCTCACGGTGGAGACACGAGTTCGAATCTCGTTGGGGCTACCAGTTTTTTAGTCGAACTTGGTATTATATCGTTCAGGTCAGGTGTTCGGTTGAGTATAGAGTAGTCGTTGTCTAGTCTCGCGAAACTTTGCCTCCCCCCGAGGGTTTGTAGTTCAGAGTCAGTTCCCATTGTATAAGAGTTGTTCTTACCTAGAGACACAACAACTTCTATTTTTTCTTTAAATAATTTGGCGGATTCTATTCTGGATTGTATGAGTAGCGCCTTGTCTATTTGAGTCTTCTTGGTTGGGGAGGATTTAAACTCCGTTAAAGCGCTCTTGATCTGCTTTTCTAAATTTTGGGAGCA
>JBLINS010000002.1:0-64993 GCA_047639455.1 Candidatus Omnitrophota bacterium | reverse complement strand
TTCTTTGGCCATGATTAATTCCTTTTTTCTAACTAATTATAAAGAATAATATATTTATGCTTTTGCAGGTGCTTCAGCCGCAGGTTTTTCAGCAGAGGCTTCAACAGCTGGGGCAATTTGCTCTTCTTCTTGAGGAATAGCAGCCTGACCTTCTTTAATAGCTGTTGTTATTTTTTTCATAATGAGCTTCACAGAACGAACCGCATCGTCATTTGCGGGAATTGGGAATGCAATTAAGTCAGGATCTGCATCTGTATCTGCAATAGCGATTACGGGGATATTAAGCCTCACTGCCTCTTTGACGGCAATGAGTTCTCGTTTAGCGTCAACGACGAAAATTGCTGCTGGTAATTTGCCCATTGCGCTTATGCCCAAAAGATTCTTTTCAAGCTTACCAATTTCTTTAGTAATCATTGAAGCCTCTTTTTTGCTTATTTGATCAAATAAACCATTGGCAACATTTTCCTTGAGACCAAGGTAATGTTTCACGCTTTTTTTAATCGTATCAAAATTGGTTAAGAATCCGCCTAACCAACGATTATTCACATAAGGCATATTGCATGCTTCGGCTTCTTCTCTAATAATGAGTCGAGCTTGCGGTTTTGTGCCAACAAAAAGGACAAGGCCGCCTTTAGCCGTCGTTTCGCTCACGAACTTACAGGCTTTTTCTAGTAACTTTGTCGTCTTAGCCAAATCAATGATGTAAACACCGTTTTTAGATCCATAGATATACTTCTTCATCTTCGGGTTCCATTTGCGGGTCTGGTGTCCAAAATGAACGCCAGCTTCTAATAATTGATCTGCTAGTTCTTGAGACAAAGTTTCCTCCTTATCATGCAAGGCTTAAGCCTCAATGCACAAAAAATTGATTGAATATTAACAAAGACATTTTATCGGTTTAAACCAATAGATTCTTAGGCCGTATGAGTAGCATCTATAATTATAGGGGTAGGCTCTAAGTTGCCGTATTATACTGGGTTGGTTAGCTTAGGGCAAGTCCTTATTTACAAGTTAAAATGGCTATTTGAATCACCTCAATTGAACAACTTTTCAATATTAAGTGTTTAAAAAAAATTGAGGTATTGATTCGGTTGCTTATGTTTTTTTTGATAGTTATTGTTAACTATTGCTAGCTAAATATAAATGCACATAAACTCAACTATTGAGTCGAAGCGAATTGCAAGTCATAAAGTTTTTTATAGTCGCCCGCTTCACTCAATAATTCATCATGCTGACCTTCTTGGACTATGCACCCGTCTTTTAGAACAAGAATTCTATCCGCATCTTTAATAGTAGATAAGCGATGTGCTATAACCAAGACCGTACGACCTTGCATGAGCTCATGAATGGCCTTTTGGACCAATTGCTCACTCTCTGCATCTAAAGAGCTTGTGGCTTCATCTAGCATAAGTATGGGTGGGTTTTTTAAAATGGCACGCGCTATAGCTATCCTTTGTTTTTCGCCTCCAGATAACTTAAAGCCTCGATCGCCCACGCGTGTTTGATATCCATTGGGGAGAGCTTGAATGAAATCGCTAGCATTAGCTATGCGCGCAGCTTCTTCTATTTTGGCCTGATCTATATGACTTTGACCGTAAGCGATATTTGCGGCAACAGTGTCATTAAAAAGAATTGTTTCTTGTGTCACAATACCAATCAAGTTCATCAAGCTTTGTTTGGCGACTTGATTGACTGCCACGCCATCTATGCGCACTTCTCCAGATATGGGGTCATAAAATCGAGGTAATAGATTCAATAGCGTAGATTTGCCAGATCCGCTGGATCCTACAACGGCCAATATTTGACCAGCTTTTAATTCAAAGTTAATTTTCTTGAGTATGGGTTGGTCCTTTTCATATTCAAAATCTACATTAGAATATTGAATAGATTTTTTAATGCCAGGCAAGTAAATAGGCTTTTCTATTTCTTGAATCTCATTATGCTCATCCATAATCGCAAATACGCGCTCACCTGCAGCCAGCGCCATTTGATTTATCCCGTAGAGTCGGCTCAAACGCTTGAATGGGCGAAAAATAGAAAATAAAGCGGCTGAAAAAGCAAAGAACGCACCCGGCGACATTTGCGAAGACAAAACCAGCCGACCGCCCAACCACAATATCGTGGCCCCACAAATCACGTTCACTATATCTGTCAAAGGTTGAATCAATTGATTGCGTTTAATTAATTTCATCATGCTCGCGTAATAATGGTGGTTCGATTTTGCAAATCGTTTTTCTTCATAGCTTTCCATCCCAAAAGCCTTAACCACCCTCACTCCGCTAACGGATTCGAATAAAGACGAGTTGATGTCGGCCATGGATTTCTGGGCTGTGGTACTAATTTTTTTTAGGGCTTTGCCAATCCGAATTATAGGATATGCCACCAAAGGCAAAACAACGGTTATGATCAAAACCAAAGACCAAGGTATGCCAAATGCCCAGCGTATACTTAAGAGCATAACAATATTGGCAATCAATTCCATGGGTTGCAAAATCACGTCCAATAGACCTTCGGCAATTGCATCTCGCACCACACCCGTGTCATAAGTGATCCGCGAAACCAAATCCCCCGCCCTTTGTTTGCCGAAGAATCTCAAAGGCAAGTGAATCATTTTGGCATAAAGCTGTAAACGTATGTCACGAGTGACTCTATGGCCCACCTCATTCATTAAAATAGTTTGCAAATAACGTGATATGGCAAACACCGTAGTCATGACAACAGAAATCACCACAATAGCCCCCAGTAAAGTTAGTGGGTCCATAGCATTCAGACGGTCAATCACATCTAATAGAAATTGGGGCAACCTTTGACGATCAGGGACAATAATGGGCTTATTGGCAAATATGCGATCAAATACAGGTATGATTAAGGCTATCGGTGAATTCTTGAATAAAGTGGTCGTGAACATACATACAGCAGCTAAGCCCAATATCTTGATATGCGGTCTCACAAAGCTAATAAGTCTTAAGTAGTTTTTCATGTCCGATATTATAGCATGCGGGTCCCACAGTAATAGCCTGCTCTCGTACTTGAGAGATCTATATGTTATAATTCGCCCATGAAAAATTTCAATGTAGGCGTTATTGGCTGTGGTGTCTTAGGCACTCGTCATGCTGAAATCTATAATCGAATTCCGGATGTCAATCTTGTGGGAGTTTATGATACTCAGCCAGACAAGGCTAAGCAGCTAGCTGATAACCTAGGTGTTATAGCTTTTGAAACCCCAGAAGCCATGAAAAAAGCGGTTGATGCCGCAAGTGTGTGCACACCCGCAATTCATCACCACAAAGTAGCTGTGCCCCTATTAGAAGCTGGTATCCACTTATTAATCGAAAAGCCCATAACCGCCAAACTTGAAGATGCGGATGATTTAATCGACATTGCTCAAAAACAGAACTTAGTCTTACAAACAGGTCATATAGAGCGATTTAATGGCGCAATAAGTGCTGTCAAAAAAATAGTCAAAAAACCTATTTATATTGAGTGTGATCGCATTGGTTTTTACGACCCCCGTATTAGCGATGTCGGCGTCATATTAGATTTGATGATTCATGATATCGATATCTTGCTCTACTTTGCCGACTCACCTGTTAAAGAAATACATGCCATGGGTATGACTGTTATTTCTGATAGCGAAGACTTTGCCAATGCGAGAATATTATTCGAGAGTGGCGCTGTAGGAAATTTGACGGCTAGTCGCATGGCTCAAAAAAGGCTTAGGAAAATAAGGATATTTGAAGAGCGGCGTTATATTTCACTCGATTACTACCGGCAAGAAGCGCAAACTTTTACCAAAGAAAGCGCACAAATTAGTGAGTCTGTGTATATGCCTGTTGATATTCGCAAAACCAACCCTCTTGAAGAGGAAATCAAAGCATTCACGCATGCAATTCACAATAATATCAAACCACAAGTTGATGGCCGTGATGGCCGTGCCGCATTAGCCGTAGCCCTACAAATTCTTGATCAAATTCAGTCCAAAACTGGATCGCTCGTATAAAGCTATATACAGCTTGAGGTTCTAATAGTTTATAATTACTTATGAAAAAAATATTCATCATCACTGGGGAATCTTCAGGCGATATCCATGGTGCTAATTTATTTTTAGCGTTACAAAAAGTGCAGCCCGAATTAGAAATTCATGCCATGGGTAGTGACAACCTCAAAGCATGCCACCCCAAAACTTTTATCGATGTAGGTCATGTGCATGCCACTGGAATAGTGCCTGTGCTTAAACTATTGCCGCAATTCCTTAAATTGTTTAAAGACGTGGAACGACAGGTGGCGGAAGTGAAGCCTGATTTAATTATTTTTATTGATAATCCCGGATTCAACCTACGCTTAGCAAAAAAATTTAGCAAATTAAATATTCCCATGATTTATTATATTTGTCCCCAAGTTTGGGCTTGGAAGCAAAAACGTATTCATTTAATGCGTCGACTTTTTAAAAAATGTTTAGTTATATTCAAATTTGAAGAAGAGTTTTATAAAAAACATAATTGCCCCGCCACCTTTGTAGGTCATCCGATTAAGGACATGCCCGAACATCAAGTGGCTATACCTGATACTAAGCCAATCACTAATGTAAAACAAATCTTAATCCTACCCGGATCTCGAACTAATGAATTACATATCCATCAAGCAACTTTAATTGAAACAGTTAATGCACTTAGAAATAAACACCCTGAGCTTATATTCAAAGTCCTCAAAGCGCCGGCCCTCAAAGCAGCTCTATATAAGGATTTTGTCTCCAATGGCATAGAATTAGTCGAAGGTCGGGCTGCAGATCATATTCAACAGTCACATATAGGTATTGCTAGCTCCGGAACGGTCACATTAGAATGCGCCGTACATCACTTACCTATTGTTATAGTTTACAAAATGCGCTCTTTTGATTCCTTAATCATGCGTCCGCTCATCAAAACTAAATACATCGGCCTTCCTAACATATTAGCTAATAAAGAAATCGTACCTGAATTAGTTCAAGAAAACTTCACTACACCCAATATAACTTCCATCGTTAATGATTGGCTTGAGGATGGCACTAAGTATGAGGCTGTTAAATCTGATTTAAAAGCCTCCGTGTTGTTGCTAGGGGAAGTTGGCGCTTGTGATCGTGCGGCGGACGAAATACTTACATATTTAGCTTAGATTGCCGCGTTGCTGTGACGGTGCGAGCCTCACAGCGAGACACCTAATGCCGGTGGAACTAGAGTGTAACCGGCCTACGCGCGCCTCGCCTGCCGGCAGGCGGTGACGAATTGTTGTGACGTAGTCTAAATGTCTTTTGAATCGCGTTATAGGTTAGGTAAGTCTTTTTGAATTTCGTATTGGGAGATATGGCGGCAGTATTGGTCCCACTCAATTTTTTTATTGGCAATTAAGCTGGTTGTGATGTGTTCGCCCAAAGCCTCACGTAAAAAAGCAGAATCTTCAGCCACGCGAATTGCTTCGCCCAAATTAGTTGGCAACTCCGTCACTCCTGTTCGTTTCTTCTTATCCGCTGACCATTGAGTTACGTCTTCTTCTAAGGCATCTTCCAATTTATAGGACTTTTGGATACCTCTTAGACCCGCTGCTAACATAACGCTAAAAACGAGGTATGGGTTACAGGCTGGGTCAGGGGAACGAAACTCTGCGCGCATGGAATTTTCTTTGCCCTTTTGGTACATAGGAATGCGAACTAATGCCGAGCGGTTTCTTTGGCCCCAAAGTATATTAGTTGGAGCCTCATATCCACTCACAAGACGTTTGTATGAATTAGCCCATTGATTTGTGACTATTGCCATTTCGCGGGCATGCTTGAGAAGGCCGGCTACGTAACTGCGTCCGACTTTTGATAAGCTGTATTTATCTTTAGCGTCATAGAAAGCATTGTGTTCACCCTTACTCGAAACACCAAATAGCGACTGGTGAATATGCATGCCATTACCATTTTGCTTTTCAATAGGTTTAGGCATAAATGTGGCATGCAAACCGTGTTTTAAAGCAATTTCTTTCACTACGAGTCGATAGGTCATGACATTATCCGCCATAGTCATGGCATCCATATGTCTTAAGCCAATTTCGTGTTGGCTAGGAGCAACTTCATGATGACTAGAGTGCACGCTTATACCCATAGCTTCGAGCATCAAAACCGTCTGCCGCCTCAAATCACTGCCCGTATCGAGCGGTGTTAAATCAAAATAACCTCCATTATCAACAGGCTCAGGGTTAGTTGAAGATTTGAAATAAAAATACTCAATCTCTGGAGCAACATAAAATGTATAACCTAGACTCTTAGCCAACTTCAATTGATTTTTTAGGCAATGACGCGGGTCACCCTCAAAAGGTTTTTTGTTCACATAATGAATATCAGCAAACATACGCGCAACCGCGTTTTCACTAGGTCTCCACGGCAGAATTTCAAAGGTACTTATATCCGGAATCGCAACCATATCGTGTTCTTCAGATCTTGCAAAACTCTCTATGGCTGATCCATCAATGCCAATACCATCCATTAAAGAATTTTCTAATACGTCTATTGTGATCGCAAAACTCTTTAACGCCCCAAGTATGTCAGTGAACCAAATGCGTATGAATTTGACATCACCTTGACGTGCTTTGTTAACCAAAAATCTAATAGCATCTTCTTTAAGTTTGAGATTACTTTTTTTATTCGTTGCTTTTATTATTTTCTTACCCATGATTCACTCCGCTACTCACTCTTCTTCATGCACAAATTTATATCCGATATGTCGAATAGTTTCAATATATCTGCCAGTATTAGTTTCTAACTTTGATCTCAAGCGCCTAACATGAACATCAACAGTTCTGGCGCCACCAAAATAATCATAGCCCCAAACCTTATTCAATAATAGGTCCCGCCCAAACACCTGGCCTGGATTACTAGCCAAGAATTTTAATAATTCATACTCCGTATATGTTAAATCAACTTTTTTGCCACTCACCCTAACTTCGTATTTAGATATATCAATTTCTAATTCAGCAGAGCGAATTATAGATGTGTCTGATATTCTATGTGTCTTGCGATATAGCAATTGCATCTTGGCAACAACTTCAAAAGGTCGTATTGGCTTAGCAACAATATCAGCTACACCCATGGGCAATGAATTGGATGCCGAAATAATTTTATCTTCTTCCACTGCAATTAGACAGGGCAAGTCTTTAAGGGAATCAAGTTTCATAAAGCGATCAAAGAATTTAATTGCCGTCTCAGGACTTGCGCCTGCATTAAAAATAATGATGTCCGGCTTAAAGGCTAATATCGCTTCCTCATTGATGTCTGATAAATCAACAAGCCGAGGTATAAAATGCGATTCCTTTTTTACGTATTCCAATAATGCATCCATATCTGCATCTTTGGGCCCAATAATTAATACTCTGCCTGTCATTGCGTAATCCCTACTACACAAATTTGATTTTTGTCAGCCAATTCAATAACGTCGCTTTGATCCACTAATAACGTCTTACCAGCCTCAATACCAATGCAAGCACATTTGGCTGCAATCAAACTTTCTATAGTGCTCAAGCCAATCACGGGCATATCAAATCTTAATTCTTGTTGTGGCTTAGAGACTTTTACAACCGCTGCACCTTCTGAGTTAAATTCATTAATGCGCCTAATGGTAGCATCGGTGCCCTCAATAGCTTCTACCGCCAAAACAACTTCATTTTTAATCACCACCGTTTGACCAATATCTAATCGACCAATCTTTTTGGCCATACGAAAACCAAATGCCAAATCAGTGAATTGCGCTTGGGTTGGTTTTGTTTTGGTCAAAACACCCTTAGGTGCAGCAGCATGGATTAAAAAAGGTAGTATTGGCAAAACCTTTATGCCCTTTAATCGCAATAAGCCTGATATTGCTTTTAAAATACCATCATCACCTTTGCCGTTCAGAGTTTTTTTCAATGTACCAGCAATCAAAGAATCCGGCTTATAATGACTAGCAAAATCCGTTTTTGGAAATTTGCCGCATAAAACTAAGTGTTTGACGCCAGCGGTGACCAAATAATCCAAAGCCTTTTGACCCTCAGTCATTTTAACCGCTAGATATTCATCTGCCAGCGCCTCAACTCGATCATCCTTTAATTCAACACCCAATACAATTAGTCTATATCCCTGGGACTTCGCATTTTCCAGAATTTGGATAGGCAATTTTCCTGAAGCTGCGACGACACCCAAGCAATGTTTTTTGGGATTCGGTAAAGCGCTTAATTTGAATTTAAATAAATTATGCAGCATGTGAACTAGATTTTCTACGTGTAATCACTGATCTCTTGGTATCCTTAATAAAATCCAATAATTCCTTCATATACACACAATCAGCTTGCTTGATTTTGGCCTCAGCAACCGCATCTTTGAATAATTTGTCAGAAAAAAATAGTTGCTTAAAACTATTTCGAATTTGGCGAATGTCATCCACCGAAAAATTTGCACGCTTTAGTCCAGTTGTGTTAACACCACCTAAGGCATTCGGATTACCGTCAACAATCGAGAAAGGTGGCACATCAAAACTAATACGACTCATCGCTCCAACCATAGCAAACCGTCCAATGCGCTGAAATTGATGCACGCCCACAAGCCCGCCAACAATGGCGTTATCCCCAATTGTTACATGGCCGCCCATCATCGCACCATTAGCTACAACTGCGTGATTACCCACTTGAACATCATGTCCTAAATGAGAGTAAGCCATAAGATAATTTGAATCACCTATTTTTGTGGTACGAGTGCCGTGGCTACCGCGATGAATAGTGACATATTCGCGGATATGATTAGAATCACCAATCTTCACATAAGATTCTTCACCATCATAAGATTTTGTTTGCGGCAAACCGCCAATAACAGAACCAACGCCCAAAATGTTATTTTTACCAATGGTAGTATGCCCCTCTATAACCGCGTGGGACTCGATTTTGGTTCCAGAACCAATAACGGCGTCATCACCAATAATGCAAAAAGGACCTACCTCAACATCATCATCAATACGTGCTTTGGGAGAAATAATCGCGGTAGAGTGAGCAATCATTGTACATCCATATACAGCATAATTTCAGCTTCACATGCCATTTTGTCGCCCAACATTGCCCTTGCTTGCGCAATATAAAACATTTTCTTCTCACGAACTTTAATAGATTCGAGGCGCAAAGTGCTGCCAGGACTAACCATTTCTCTGAACTTAACTTTATTAATGGATGCAAAAAATCCCATGCGATTACGAAAATCAGGCCGTGAACAAATCATAACGCCTGTAACTTGCGCCAATGCCTCAATCATTAAGACGCCCGGCATGACTGGCTTGCTTGGAAAATGGCCTCTAAAAAAATCCTCTTCACCGCTTAATGTTTTTTCACCAATCACGCTATCTTCAGTTAAAGAAGTGATTCGATCAACCAAAAGAAAAGGGTCGCGATGCGGAATTATTTTTTTTATACCTTCTTGATCCATGGGCATTTGATATGGATCAAATAATGTACTCTCAGCCATTGTTCACTCCCTTAAAATAAATTTATCAAATTTCAATTAGCTTGTAGTTGACTCGTTTTAAGTATTTTTGCTCGCAATGCATGATTCAATGCATGGCCACTTCGTATCGCAATAATTTGGGCTTTAAAATCATACCCTAATAGGCTTAAATCGCCTACCAAATCCAATATCTTGTGACGCACCGGCTCATTGTCAAACCGCAACACATTCTCAATTGGACCATCTTCAGCCAGGACTAATGTATTGTTAGTATTCGCACCCTTACCATAGCCTAAATCCAAAAGTTGCTGGGCCTCATCTTTTGTACAAAATGTCCTAGCTGGCGCGATTTTTTCAATAAATTCTTCAGGATTTATATTGATAGCTAATGTCATCGCCTTTAATTGTGGGTGCGGGTAATCTAGTGTATAGGTAATGCTAAACCCGGCGCTCGGTAAGGCCAATATTGCAGACTGCTTTCCAGACACAAATAAAGGTTCTTTTAAGACGAACTCCGGCTTAGTTACAGTCTGATCTATTATTCCCATATCATTGAACGCATTAATAAAATCAAGGCTGCTACCGTCCAGGATAGGTATTTCGCCACCCATTACCTCTATAGATAGATTACATATACCCAAAGCCCAGAGTGCGGCCATCAAATGTTCAATAGTTTTAATAGAACCTGTATCGGAACCAAGGGTAGTCTGACGAAGATCTCCATTTAATGGAGTCTCAAATCCCGGCTGACCAACGACCCAAGTCATTTCTTCTGCCAAATCTTTGCGACAAAAAACAATGCCCGAATTTTCTGGTAGCGGCTTAAACTTAAGACAACACTCTTCACCCGAATGAACGCCTAAACCTAATATTTGACCCGATTCCCGAATTGTACGTTGAAGTCGCATTTATTACTCAGAAAGCTTTTTTTTAATTTCACGCACTTCTTTGAATAACTGCGGTAGGCGAGATGTATAAACAATGATTTCTTTTTCTTTACGAAAAGGCCTTGGCGGGCTACCTAATAAGATTTGATCAGACCCGATATTGGTATAAGCGCCGCTCTGAGCCGCTATTTGAGTGCGCGGGCCAATTTTAATATGACCCGAAACACCGACTTGTCCGCCAAGTGCTACGTCATCGCCCAGTTCGGACGAACCAGCAATGCCGACTTGGGATACCAAAAGACATCTTTCGCCAATGGTAACATTATGACCTATTTGGACCAAGTTATCGATTTTGGTCCCCTGCTTAATGCGTGTCGTTCCAAAACGGGCACGATCTATGCAGGTATTAGCACCTATTTCAACATTTTGTTCAATCAACACATTACCACGCTGAGGTACTTTAATATAAACATCATCAATTCTCTCATAGCCGAATCCATCCGAACCAATAACGACGCCTGCATGTATGGTTACTAATTGATCAATGATTGTGTCTTCACTTATAGTGACATTTTCAAATATTAGAACATCATTTTTTAGCGTAACGTTAGCACCAATATAGGTATTGGCTAATATCGTGCAACCATCGCCAATCTGAGCATTCTCATCGACAATCACACCGGGACCCAAAAATACGCGCTGACCAATTTTGGCGGTTTCATCAACAACGGCGCTCTTATGGATGCCCTCTTTTGCTAATTTTTCTGTGCCTGTATGCCACAAACGTAAGATGGCTAAAAAAGCTTTGGCTGGGTTAGCGACTCGTATGACTGGTTTGGCTGAATACTCCGAATCCAATGCAACGATGACGGCACTGGCCTGAGTTCGCTTTAATAAAGCATTTTGAGCCTTGCCACTGGCATAAGCAATATCACCGGAGCCTGCGTCTTGAAGACTGCATGCTCCGGTGATATGAATGGCTTCAAAGTCGGCGGATTCGCCGCCAACCATTTGATTAATTTCTGCTAAAGAAATCGATATGATTGAGGCAGTGGAACTGGAATTAGCCATTTAGAATTTCGGTAATGGTCTCAGTCAAATCGCTTTGATCGGTTTTGTATAAAAGAATACGGTCGTTATAGATGTAATCATATCCATTTTCTTTGCCGTACTCTTGAATGATATCATCAATTTCTTTAAGGATATCGCGAATCATAGTATCTCTTTTGCGCCTTAATTCCAAACGACTGTCATTATCAAAGGCTTGCAGCTCTTGTACGCGTGCATCAACTTCACCTTGCTTCTCGGCACGGCCGTCAGCGCTTAATAATTCCAAGTCGTCTCTCAAACTCTTAATACCCTCAACAATAGCGTCTCTTTCGCCACGCTTTGCTTCAGCTTCCGTTTGTAAATTAGCGTCGAATTCTTTTGTTTTATTATATGCGTCAAATACTTTTGATAAATTCACATAGCCCACCGTTTGTGCTGCGGCTGATGAATTCATGGCGAATGCTATACTAATCGTGATTGCAAATACTAAAAATATACTCTTTGTTTTCATTTTGTTCTCCTTTTACGTACAGATTGACTAAACAATTAAAATTACAAATACTAAAAACCACGGCTCATATTAAAATAGAAACGCACTTCTTTATCCTCACCCTCAACGTCATTTATCGGAAACCCAGCATCAATTTTGACAGGGCCAATAGGAGTTTTGATGCGCACGCCCATACCTATGCCCTGTGCTATGTCCCCTGCTCCAAAGTCATCAATTGTGGCATCAACTGCACCAATATCATAAAATGCAGCAGCCTTAAGCACGCCTTCTACAATTGGAAATGTGTATTCAGCATTGGCCACCCAATAAGCTTCGCCACCAATTGGATCTCCCGTGCCAGTGTCTCTAGGGCCAACCCGGCGCTCTTTGTAACCACGTATTGTATTGGCACCACCAGCATAATATCTTTCAAATATCGGCACTTTTTCGGAATCATCATAAGCGTCAGAAATTCCGCCGCGTAGTTTGAGCTCAATGACATTATCGCCTCTATGCGGCCAATAACCAGCAGCTAATCCGCTCATCTTCCAAAAATCACGATCACCAGCCAAAAAACCACCAGCAAGCTCGCTGCTACCTGATAGAAGGTATCCATTTGTTGGCACAAAGCGATTGTCACGTTTATCGCGTGTCAGGTTCAGCGCCAATCTAGAAACATTAGTTTCACCTTCTTCAGCTTGCAAATCCGCAGATGCGTCATCAGGCACATCAGAAATATCAACCTGTTCATATGCATACGATGCGTTCACAATATCAAAATCACTTAATTCTTTACCAATGCGCAGTCTTCCACCCTGCCTATCTTCATCAAAGAAAAGTCCAGAACTACGGGTTCGAGAAGACTCGCGTTTGAATAAATCAAATCCAAGCGAAAAAGGATGCCCCATAAACCATGGATCAGTCCAGGATAATTCGCCCTGTGACCGAACAGTACCTAGTTGCAATCTAACGGACAAATCTTCTCCAGCACCTGTGAACGATGGGTAATTACCATGATCAAAATTACGTTGGCGTATTTGAACAAACCCTAACGCTTTGTCTATAGAACTAAAACCACCGCCAAAACTAAATTCGCCGGTCTTCTGCTCTTTAATCGACACGATTAAGTTCTTGTGATCTTTTTTCTCCGTGTCTTCTGTGTCAAATTGAACTTCTTCAAAGTAACCCAAATTAAACAATCTCTCCTTAGATCGCTTTAGCGAAGCGCCGTTAAACGGCTCACCTGGATAAACGCGCAACTCACGTCGTATGACTATATCCTTTGTTTTGGTATTACCCATTATTTTAATGCGATTCACATAAGTGATGCTATTCTCAGTTATTTTATAAATCGAATCAACCCGTCCAGTTTCATCATTAAAGGACGAATCAAAGATGATGCGCGCATTCATATACCCTTTTTCAAAATACAAGTCTTGGATATCAGAAACGTTTTGACGCAAACCACGTCTAGAAAAAGGTGAGTCAGGTTTAGTGGCCGAAGCGGAAATTAAGGCAGTATTGGAAAATAGTTGATTGCCCTGAAAATCAATGGTTCCGACTAGGTATTGGCGGCCCTCATTAATTTCAAAAATCAAATTAACCTGGCCAGGTTCATCAGTTGCATCAAGTCGGTGTCCAATCTTGGCATCACTAAAACCTTCTTCGTCATACATGGAGCGAATTCGCTGAATGTCAATATCAAGCGCATCCTCTTTGAGTAAGCCGCTAATAAGGCCATACCAACCACGAGATTTGGTTTCTATGCTTTTAAGAATCTTGGCGGGCTTAAACCAATTCATGCCCTCAAAAGTGATGCTTTTGATCACGACCTTAACACCTTCATCAACGCGGATAATAAGTTCGGCTTGATTATTAATGTCATCAAACTCTAATTCATGCGTTACATTGATATCATAAAAACCTTTGGCCTCATATATCTTTTTAACCGAGTCTATATCCCGTCGTATGGTTTGTTCGTCAAAAAAGTCACCCGTTTTAGCTCGCAATACATCACGAATGGCCCTTTCTTTAATCTGACTATTACCAGCAATAGTGATTTTGCCGAGAATCGCTTTTTCTTTAACTAAAAAGCGTAATATAATTTGACTACTTGCATCATCGACTTGACGAATTTGTACATCGCGAAAAAAACCCAAGCTATACAAACGCTTCAAGTCTTCGCTTAATAAAGATTGATTTAAGGGTCGACCAGGCACAGTCCGAATTTGGCTCAATATAGTTTGTTGAGCAACTGTGTCATTTCCTTCTATTTCGATAGCTGAAACAACCTTGACGTCCTCAGCTAAGGCTGAGTGCGTAAATCCTAACGTCAAACACATTGTAATGAGTAAAGTCGTTAATACGGTTTTATTTTTGGTCATTGCTGATTTTTTTCCCTGGGGTCTTTGCCGTTAGTTATTCTAATGTTTTAGGCATCGCGTATGGTGCTATTTAAGTAAAATAATATATCACACCACATAGTCTGTTGCGAGATGATTCTATACCTCATTCGGCATAGCTGAATCGTATCTTGGCACAGCCAAATTTTCGAATCGAGTGAGCTCTTTAATGAATGCGAGTTTAATATCGCCAACTGGCCCATTGCGCTGTTTAGCTATGATTACATCGGCCTGACCGCGATTTTCTTCAGTTGGTTTATAGTATTCCTCACGCGTCAGCATAATCACCACATCTGCATCTTGCTCAATAGAACCTGATTCACGCAAATCCGATAATTGTGGACGATGATCAGTCCGACTTTCAACTGCTCGAGATAATTGACTAATCACAACTACAGGCACGTGCAATTCCCTAGCCAATGCCTTCATGGAGCGGCTAATCGTCGAAATTTCTTGTTGGCGATTCTCAGTGCGCCCTTCTGAACCCATTAATTGCATATAGTCCAAAATAATTAATTGGATATCAAACTGAGCTTTAAGACGTCTAGCTTTGGCTCTAAGTTCCAAAACGGATATACCCGGTGAGTCGTCGATATAGATGGGGGCTTTAGATAATTTATTTGCAGCTTCAGTCAACTTGGGCCAATCAGATTGAGCTAAGAAGCCTGTGCGTACCTTGTGGGCGTTAATGCGCGCTTGCGAGCATAGCATACGTTGTGTTAATTGCTCTTTTGACATTTCTAAACTAAAAATAGCTGTCGGCACTTGCTCTATAATACCGACATGTTCGGCAATATTAACTACGAAAGAACTCTTACCCATAGCTGGACGTGCGGCAATAATGATTAAATCTGAAGGCTGTAATCCAGCCGTTTGTACATCAAATTGATGAAAGCCTGTTGGTATACCAGTAATGTTTTCTTTGCGCTGATATAGGCGATCAATATTTTCGATGCAATTATGAACAATATCTTTAAGCACCATAGCTTCACTGCCAAAGCGCTCGCCGGCTATTTCAAATATCGATTTCTCAGCACTATCTAATAATTCACTGGGATTAGTGCCTGTTTCATAACAACCAGTCGCTATTTTGGTAGAAGTGGCGATTAAGCGTCTGAGGATAGATTTTTCGTGCACGATTTGAATGTAATATTCAACATTAGCACTTGTAGGTACTGCTGAAGATAATTCCGTCAAATAAGCCGCGCCACCCACCTGCTCAACAAAGCCGCCTTTAGACAAGCGCTCCGTGAGAGTGATGTAGTCAATAGCGAGATTGTCTTCAAACAAGCTCACCATGACTTCGAATATTTTTCGATGAGGCGGGTGGTAAAAAGCGTCAGCTGAAAGGCGCTCAATAATAAGTGGTATAACAGCATCATCCAGCAAGGCTGAACCTAAGACAGCTGATTCAGCTTCCACATTTTGAGGAGGCACCTTACCGCCAACAACAGGAGGATCTATAGTCTCCATATCCATGGAATTAGTTGTCCTTATTTAGATTCTGCTTTATCAACAGTTTCCGTAGATGCTTCTGCTTCAACTTCGGTAGATTCTGGATTAGCAGCAGCCTCGGCTTCAGCAGCCTTTTTAGCAATTTCTGCAGCTTCTTTAGCAGCTAATGCTACAGCTTCTGCCTTAGCTTCTTTAGCATCTTTATCTTTGTCTAAAACCCAAAATTTAAATATCGCCTTAACACTGTTATAGCAGCGTACTTCGATATCATATTCACCAATTTTACGGATAGACTTAGCCATACGGATATTTTTCTTATCCACTTCAACGCCAGCAGCTCCTAATAATTGTACGATATCAATAGCTGTAACAGCGCCAAACAACTTACCCTCTTCACCCACACTAACTTCATGACTTAATGTTAATGTGCGAATTTTTTCGGCTATTTTTTCGGCTTCAACACGATTTTTTTTCTCAACGGCAATTTCTTGCGATTTCTCTTGTTCGATTACTTTGATATTACCAGGTGTTGCCAATACAGCCGATCCCTCAGGAATTAAAAAATTTCTGGCAAAACCGTCCTTAACAGCAACAACGTCACCAACTGAACCGACGTTTTCTATATTTTTATTTAATACAATCTTCATATCTCACCTCTTTACAAATAATTATTCAAGATTAAGAACTATTATTAAGTATTACAACTAACGTGACTATTGAAATAGTAAATATTAGCCAGAATATGGCAATAAAGCGATTTGACGTGCACGCTTAATAGCGGTCGCTAATCGACGCTGACATTTAGCGCAATTACCATTAATTTTGCTGCTAATGATCTTGCCTTTTTCAGTGATATAACGCTGAAGGCGAGATGCATCCTTGTAATCTATGTGAACTATGCGATCAGCGCATAATTTACAAACTTTTTTGCGAAAGACTTTTTTCTTACGCTTACCTTTTAAATCTGTTTTCTTTTTTCCAGCAAAAACTGCCATTATCTTCTCCTTGTAATTAACTAATCAAACTTAAAATGGAACCACATCACTACCATCACCTTTGCCTGTAGGCGGTTCGGATGGCATGTCTAATGAAATTTCTTCTAACGGTTCTTTTTTTGGTGCTGATTGGGATGGTGCTGATGATTGACCATAGCCCTCTTCGCTAACAGCAACACCTGTTTTGCTATTTAAAAATTGAACTGCGGTCGCAATGACTTCAGTGGTGGTTCGTTTACTACCATCCGGAGCATCCCAATTACGAGCTACAACTCGCCCCTCAACAAATGCAGCACTACCTTTTTTGAGATATTGCGCACAGTTTTCACCCATTTTTCCCCAAACGACAATTCGTAAAAAAGTAGTTTCTTCTTTTTTTTCGCCTGTTTGTAAGCGATACACTCTATTAATCGCTAAACTAAATGTCGCCACTGCACTGCCACTAGGGATGTATTTTAATTCTGGGTCTCTTGTTAAGTTACCCATTAAAAATACTCTATTAAATGATGCCATGTGTCACCTCCATGAGTTGAGTATATTTAAATTCAAAATTACTCCGAAACCGCTTCAGGTGCAGCTTCAGGCGTAGCTTCAGACGCAGCAGCAACAGGCGTGGCTTCAGATGCAGCAGCAACAGGTGCAGCAGCAGGTGTAGATTCAGATACAGCACGCTCATCTTCTTCAAACTTAGCTCTAGCTTCTTTTGCAGCCTTGATTTCTTTTTGTTTATCCTGCAGAGGATCATACGAAAGAATCATGCATTTAATAATGTCTGTATTGAACTTATACTTTTTATTCATTTCATCAATAGCGCTTGGTTCGCTTTCAAAATAAACTAGTAAGTAATGGCCTTCTGCAACCTTATTAACTAAGTAAGCTAATTTTCTCTTACCCCATTCATCAACTTGTGTTATTTTTCCACCACATTCAGTGATAGTTGTTTGAACTGTTTGCATTTGTTTAGTTAAAGCGTCAGCGCTCGCAGACCCAACAAATACAAACATTGCCTCATACTTATTCATTTCTACTCCTTATCGTTAATATTCCCATTAAAATCATTCATGGCAGCGGGCATCCCGCGATCAATCCATGTATTCAAACTAAGGGCTGCGGTCTCAACCACCTGATTAATTTGCTTATGTTCACTAAGCATAAAAGGCTTTAGAACAAAATCAGCCAAATCACCCACATTCTCTTCAGACTGTATTCCAATTCGCAAACGACTAAAGTTCTGAGTTCCTAATTCATCAATTATCGATTGGATGCCTTTCTGGCCACCCGAGGAACCCTTTTCCCTAAATCTAATTTTGCCAATTGGCAATGCAATGTCATCTGCAACAATAATAAAGTCATCTGCATCTAATAAATATTCATTAACACAGAATTTGACTGTCCAGCCCGAAAGATTCATATAATTTTCGGGTTTAATGACCACAATCGAATCCAAACCATCCTTGGACTCAAATTCTTGAATAGAAAATCGTACGCGATTTCCATCCTGAGTCACTGTTTTTATTTTTTGCGCTTTTACTATTCGTCGCTTGTCTAAAGTGTCGCAAAAAAAATCGAGCACCTCGAATCCAACATTATGCCGAGTTCCTGAGTATTTCTTCCCAGGATTCCCTAATCCAACAATTAGTTTCACAATCTATATTCTTATTTCTTAGCTTCTCCAGCCTCAGCTTCATCTGGCTTAGCGCCGATAACTTCAGGCTGAGCAGCGTCTTCACCTTCTTCAGTCGCTGCTGCTTCTTCAACATGCGGCAGCACAACCTGAGCAATGACTGTTTCGGCCTCAGATAATATAGACACACCCTCTGGTAGCACTATATCGCTAGCATGCAAAGATTCATTTAGCTTTAAGTGATCCACTTTAACCTCAATACGATCTGGCATACTTGTAGGCAAACATTCGACTTCGAGCTCACGAGCGTGCAATTCTACAACACCACCCTCGTTTTTAACTCCGTCTGGAGTACCCGTAACAAAAACAGCTACGACTACTTTAATTTTGTCTACTAATGATATTTGATGAAAGTCGACATGAATCATATGTCCGCTAACTGGATGGTATTGAATTTCTTTTACCACAACGGTCTTATTGTCTTTAGCGGTCGATTCATTAATATTTAAATCGATTAATATATTACGTCCCGCTTCAGTTCTTAAGTTCTTAGTTAATTCTTTTATATTCAATGCGATGGCCACGGAAGGCTCATGTTTGTGATACACAATTCCGGGTACAATGCCTTCATTCCTCATAGTGCGATTAGGACTCTTTCCGCTAACTGCACGTTCCTTTACTGCCATTAAAACTCTTTCCATTACTTTCTCCTCTTTTAAACTAAAAACTAGATAATATGCGAACCAAATAGGCCGCTTACAGATTCAGAATGATAAATTCTACGAATTGCTTCACCCAATAAGGGCGCTATGCTCAAAACTTTAATCTTGCCACAAGGTCTATCTTCCGGTATCGGAATTGAATTAGTCACACACAATTGATCTATAGGCGCTTTTTCAATTCTCTCATATGCTGGACCCGAAAGAATGGGATGCGAAATCGCTGCATAAATCTTTTTAGCACCCGCTAATTTGACCGCCTCAGCCGCATTACACAATGAGCCTGCTGTTGCGCAAATATCATCAACCATAATGACATTTTTATCTTTGACAGTACCTAAGATATTCATCACCTCTGTATCACCATCTTCTGCACGGCGCTTGTCCACAATGGCCAAATCAGCATTGAATTTTTTAGCATAAGCTCGGGCCATTTTGATACCGCCAACATCGGGTGACACAACAACTTTATCTTCAATATTCAAGCGTTCAAAGTGATCCATGAATACGTTCACCGCATACAAATGGTCTAGGGGTATGTCAAAGAATCCCTGGATTTGGCCGGCATGCAAGTCCATAGTTAAGACGCGGCTAGCCCCAGCGGAAGTTAATAAATTGGCTACTAATTTGGCTGAAATCGGGACGCGAGGCCTATCTTTGCGATCTTGTCGTGCATACCCGTAATATGGCAGCACACAAGTGATTCGATCTGCCGAAGCTCTCTTTAGAGCATCCATCATAATTAATAATTCCATCAAATTCTGATTCACTGGTGGGCTTGTTGGCTGAATGACAAAAACATCAGCTCCACGCACATCATCCAGAATTTGGACACGACTTTCGCCCTCAGAAAAAGAACTCACAATTGCATCAGATAATGGAATCGATAAATATTCAGCAATTTCTTGCGCTAAAGAACGATTTGCATTCCCGCTAAGTAAAATTAATTTACTTCCCATGCTCATGAATTATTTCTCCTTCTTCTTGACTACTTTAGCTGGCATGCCAACAAAAGTTTGTTTAGATTTAATTTTGGTATTCTTTGTCACTACGGCTCCGGCTCCAGTAACGGCTCCCGGCTCAGCATGTACTGGTGCTATCAAAACTGTGCCGCTGCCAATAGATGCACCGTCTTCAATAATGGTTTCATATTTGTTCTGGCCATCAAAATTGGCTGTAATTGTGCCAGCGCCTATATTCACATCAGCGCCTATTTTGGCATCACCCAAATATGACAAATGTTTAACTAAACTATTTTTTCCAATATGACTGCGATTAATTTCTACGAAGTTTCCTATAACTGCCCCATCTTCAATAACGACGCCTGGACGAATACGTGCAAATGGTCCAATTTGACAATTCTCGCCAATCTTAACAGGGCCTTCAATAACCGTATTAGGGTGAATCACCGTATCTTGGCCTATTTGAACATCCACTGATATATAGGTAGTCGCCTCATCCACAATCTTAACGCCTTGAGCCATTAAGCCATCCAAAACTTGTTGTTTCTTAATTTTTGTCACCGTTGCTAAATCCTTTTGCGAATTAATCCCTAAGGTCTCGCGATAATCATCCGTCTTAACTGCCACAACTTTGGATTCTTTAGCCATAATGGCGACAGCATCTGTTAAATAAATTTCGTTCTTTATCGGATCAGGTTTGAGCTGATCTAATACATTAAATAATTTTTGCGCATCAAAGCAATAAGCGCCTGAATTCACTTCAGTAATTAATTTTTGGTCAGTATTTGCATTCGCTTCTTCAATAATGCCAATAATTTGCTCTTGCTCGTCCTTAATAATACGACCATAACCTTTTGGTGAGGGCGCATCAAAGGTCAATACGACACAAGCAGCTTGATGTTGAATTCTTTTTTGGACTAACTGACGCAAGGATTGCGCAGTAATGAGCGGTGCATCACCGCAAACAACAATTATAGTGCCAATAAAATCTCCCAAAGGAGTCTTGGCTTGTAAAAGAGCGTGGCCTGTTCCGCGAGGTGGTATTTGTTCGACCACCTCGGCCCTTTCGCTAACGAACTCTGTCACCAATTCTTTTTGATGACCAACAACAGTCGTTACTTTCTCAATACCTAATTCATCCAAGGTATTGAGTATATGTCCTAGTACCGGCAATCCACACATGAGTTGAAGGACTTTGGGAGTCTTGCTCTTCATTCGTGTTCCCGCTCCCGCGGCTAAAACAACACAAGCAATGGATTCTTTAGCTTCCAACATAACCCCACAATCGAACGTAATTACCTGACTAGAGCCCCACAGTCTATCAGATAAAACGCCAAGTGTGAATATTAAATTTAACCCTTTTAGGGATTTTGGGACATGAAATGAGTGGTGAAGAAAAAGTGGGCTTTTTGGTGTAAGTATAGTTAATTATAGTTAATAACTATTGATTTTCTTTATAAGAATTTGACTTTATAGAAGTCAAAATTTGAATCATATTTGACGCGGATACATAGCCAATAGCGCGTGCATCCTTGATCTCCTTGCCCTCTGAGTCAATGAATACAGTCGTAGGCATGCCTATAATGAGGTATTTCCTAGCCATAGCCTTGGTGGCAACATCATCGCCGTCCGTCAAATCCACCTTAATGCGATCAAAACCATTGAGTAATTGAATGACTTCTGAGTTCCTGTAGGTGGTTTGGTCCATTTCGTGACAAGGTATACACCAATCCGCATAAAAATCCAAAAGCATAGGCTTGCCATTGCTTAAAGCGGACTCAAAGGTTGGGGGAGTGTAATTCTGCCACTCTACCTGAGTTGCGCCAGTTGGCCTGTACAGAGGCACCATCACTATAATAATCACAACAGCTGCTATTCGTTTCAGTAAATAAAAAAACCGCTTCTCATCACCTGAGCGCTGAAAGAATCCCAAATACACAGAGCTGACCAAAGTAGCTATGGGTAATAAATAATGTATGCCCTTCGGATACAAAGCCACGAGGTAATAATAGGCTGAAATTGTGAGCAAAATACACCCAAAGACTCGCTCAACCCATATCATCCATGCGCCTGACTTAGGCAATCGGCTTAATAAATGTGAAAAGGTTCCTAAAATTAAATAAGGCGTGCCCAAACCCATAGCCATAACAAAAAAGATTTTGGATCCATAAACAGGGTCGGCCTTTGATGCTACATGTGTTAATAAAGCCGCCACTGGTGGCCCGATGCAAGGCGCGGCAATAATACCCACAAATAACCCTGATAAAAATAGCCCCAACCAACCCAGTGTTGATTTGCTGCCTAATTTATTAATTAGCCAACCAGGCGCTTCAATACGCCAGACTCCAAACATGGCTAAAGCAAAAATAAATATGCATGTGGCTATTAGTATTAAAACCCACTTATTCTGCAACCACTCTCCAAACACACCACCGCCCAAGGCTGCCAAAACACCCAGTATGGTGTACATGCATACAATGCCTAATACATAAACTAGAGCTTTGAAAAAAGCCAAACTTAATTGAGTGTCTGTGCGTCTAGCAAAGATTGAAGCGGTAACGGAGAGCATGGGGTATACACATGGCGTCAAGTTCAAGCCTAAGCCAATGAAATATACGCCGAATAAAGTAAACAGCTCTGGAGTTGAGCTCATGAATTAAAAGGACTCTTTGGCAACAAACAATTGATCTAAATTAGTCATAACCAATTGCACTTCGGGGTGATCGGGAGAAAAGTGTTTTAATAATATATTCAAGGATTCTTCATAGGCGACTACAGCCTGATCAGCCTTTTTCCATTGTTTATACAAATTCCCCAAATTATTAAATAAGGGTGCTATTTGCCAATGCTGTTTACCAAATTCTAATTCTAAAGTATGGATTAAGGAGTAATGGGTTAGCTCTGATTTTTCAAACTCACCTTGCTTTAAATAAATATCAGCTATGTGTGTATAAGACGATATCACGCCGGCACGGTAATCGGCATTCTTTATGTCCAACAAATCCAATACACGCTGGAATGCTTCAAGCGATTCTGTATACATACCTAAGGCTTTATATGTTTCGGCTAATCCACCAAGTGACGCGGTTACCCTTATGTCTGTTGGTCCATACTCAGCCTCCGTAATAACCAGAGACCTCCTATATAACTTAAGCGCTTCTTGGGGTGTGCCCATGTGCAAATAGCTCGAAGCCACGCGATACATAATTCTGGCTGTTCTGACATCCGAATGACCATAAATCTTTTGATACATCAACAATGAGCGCGCATAAAAAAGTTCTGCCTGGGAATTTCGACCCGCATCTTCATAAACTTGGGCTAAATCAGCCATGGCATCAACTGCCTCAATGCTTTGGATTCCATAGTCTAATTTTTTTTGACGTAATTCCTGTGCCGCCATTGCAACAGCATCCACAGACTCAATTCTTGAAATGGATGATTTGGCTAAGACGCCTTTACTCGAGGCGTGGGCATCTAAAGGCCCTAGGAAACAAATAGCATGCAGTATTAAGGTGAAAGTAATTGTCATTTTTTTCATGATGGCTATTGTACAACATTTACAACATTTATTCGCTCAAACCCCAACCATTTTAACACCCCTGGGGTGTTAAAATGGTTGGGCTAGGGTAGGCTAAGCTGAGGCCAATACAGCATTGCGAATCGTGGGAATAAAGCTATGAAATATAGCATCCACATAGCGCCCTAAGGGTGGCAAGCTAATCCGTTGATACCAGTGTGTGTCTTCCTCAAAGCCTGAAGCATAGCTTAGGGAATCAATATGCTCTCTAGACCCATCAATTTGATAAGCACGTTTCAGATAGCGTCCAATATGCACTTGATGCTCAGCTTGCTCTTCTTGTGATAATTGTGCCCAATGAGCCAATATATCAGCTGTATTCAATAAATTCAGCATATCCAATAGCTCATTATTCGCTGCCGCGCTGGTAGGCGCTATTGAAACCAAATCCACGTCCACTAAGCGTCTAAAGTCCTTATTCGAAGCATAAGCCCGTTCAAAACTTTTGGGTGTGCTCGCAAAGACAATTCGAGGACTAGAATTGACATCATAATTACGTAGAATATCCGCCAAACCCACAATTTGAATTTGATTCACAAAGCCTAAGAAGTCCGCATCTCCATCCAAGTTCTCTCTATACGCATCCAATGCCAATTGGTCCTCAACGGTTCCAATAAAGACATGTGACGCTCTTTGACTAAAACGCCTATCCTCACTCATCACATACAAATATTCCATATTCTGCCCAATAGCAGATTTAATGCTCGCAAAATCAGTCACCATCTTAAAACGCACTAGCTTTTTAGGTAATGCGGCCACAACCCCAATGCCTTGTCTAAGAAGAGCTAGAGACCGTTTAATACTAGACTTCAATTCCAAGGCATTATAACTAAAGTCGGCATCTCCTAGTCTTTGCATAATTGACTCTGGTTGTGAACCATTCTTCTTCAAATCCAATCTATAAGCCGCTATTTCTTCCAAAGAAATATTAAGACGCTCACCCGTCACCTCATCCAATACATGGTAGCCTTTAGCTCCCAAAGAATATATCCTCACCCGAGAAAAGCGATTACCAGAATGACCAATCGCATAAACATCCTCTTCTACACGTGCCCGGCCAAACCACCGCACAAACAAAGACTTCAATTCCGGCACCAAAGCCCCCCTCACCGGTAAATCCAAATCCACAGCTAATAATATTTGCTTAAAGATATCCTCTCCAACAATTGATTTCTTAGAAATGCTATTAGAACCAGCTAATCTTGTTGCTCTGCTATCAAATGTAGCCAAGTTGGGGCCTGAATCCTCAGATGAAGTTAACTGCGGTGCGGCTAATCTTGCGTGGTCATCATTCGAGGGCGGGTGAGTGGTGGTGTCTGATTGGGTTGGGTGCTGTTGAATGGGAAGAAATTGCAATTCCTCGACTATGGAGCTTAGGGAATAGGTTTCGAGGCGGTCCTCAAGATTTGGCTTTCTTTTCATGTCATCCATTTTTAGGGTAATAAGAATTACTCCACCCTCTATTGATTGATAACCCTCCACAGTCGCTTTGCGATGCCTAAACCTGACACGTGTTCCAATGGGATAAGTTTGCTGATTCCTTTGAACTTGATCGATGGCTTGACGATAAACGGGGCTAATGACATCACTGATTCGGCCAAAGTGTTTATCCATTTCTGAAGATTCCCAATTTTGCTTGAGTAGGAATGCCTTAATTTTGTCCAATTCAGTTAAGACATGATTGTATTCATCAAGTACTTTTTCTACATCTATTTGAGCTAATTGCAATTCATTATTCACCATTTGAACAAATTCGCGAGTCAGATAATCCGCTTTGATTGTCATATGATGAACGAAGGATCCTAGATAACCTGTATGAATCAGGACTTCTTCAATTTGATATCTTTCTTCAATGGTATAAGATTTTCTCCTGCGAGGGCTTTGCCATTTAAATTCATCACCCGGTGCGTGATAATAACCGCGTCTTATCAAAAACTTGGGTACAAAGTCTTCTGACAGCGCGATGAGCTCAATGCCACGCTGTATTCTTCCATTCATTTTGAATTGATTAAAGCGAATCATAACAAGCTCATCAACATGTTCGGTTTTTTCGAATGTAATGGGCTTGCCTGTGGGTGTATCAATAATATGCTTGGGGTGACCGGTTTTGGCTCTAGTATCAACACCAATGGGCATTCTAACCACAACGGGGTCAGGGTTAGGAACTATGAGATTGGAGTCTGATAGAAATTCATTATGTCTTTGCGTTACGATTTGCCAATCCCGCTGGAACATGCTGCGAGGTTTAGAATAATATTTACTAGCAATGAATCTCATTTGACGCGGATCAAAACTGCCTCTTTCTTTTTTGTCCTCAGATTCAGGTGCATCATAAATATCCACGCGCGATGGGTCAGCTAATGTGTTTGTCATAAGGGCTTCTGAAGGCATATTCTGGCCCCCACCTTTAAACATATCCCCTAAGCGTAATTTTAATTCTTTGTGAATAATAGCTTGTCCTTTGTCATCTAAATCAATCCTAGCCTGGTAGATTCTAGAGGTAGTGATATTATTGCGGAGTAAATGGTAAAACCATAATTTAGTTCCAGGAACATAAAAGTATTCAGCTTCAAATCGATGACGGCCACCGTCCTTGCTGGGTACCCATAACCATTTGGCAAAAGCATCCGAGGCTAATTCGTCGTCCGGATTTAAGAAGCCATAAACATAGTCCTTGTTTTGCTGACGGATGATTCGTATATGAATTGTTTGCAGATCAGCATCATCGCGTATACCTTTATAACGAGCCTCATAGGGGCGTGAAAGGTTATAGGTTTTGTCCTCATATTTAAATGCAAAATAATTACCCATTTCATTTTTCTGCATAGTTACGGGTACCGAGTCGGGCATATCAGGAACTCCCTCATGACCTTTGAGGACTCTGGACTTAAAGTGTTTTTTTTCATGTAACATTTCACGCCTTTCCGAGTCGTAAAAGAATTGGCCTAAGAATAAGTCCTCACTCACAGAAAATGCGTGTAGCCATAAGAATGATCTTGAATCGCGCTGAGCTCTTAGTCTCACTTGTGAACCAGCGTGATCGGGCAATGGTATCGTGATCATCCGAGGATTATCAAAATATTGTCTATTGTCAATGAAGACTTCGGCCAAACCGTTTGGATTAACGTTCACTATGATTCCATCATTATTGTCTTTAGAAATTATTTTTATTTCCTCAATAGAAGCTTCATCTTGGTGAACAAAAACCTTGCTTAATAAATCTCTGGAAATATATTGATACAGTTCTGCTAACAATGATTCGTTCAGCCACTGACTAGCCTCCATTAATTGGATCGCCTTTAGTGAATTGCTTGCAGTACCTGAAACGATGAGTTTATAAATCTTGAAATATTCTTTCGGCAATAACGACTTGATCTGATCCAGATTCGCAGAAATGCTTTCGGCATCGGAATCCGAGGCATCGAATGGAAAGTCCGCAGCTCTTAAGTATATTAAGCGTTGCAATGTATGTTCGTATATTTGACCGTAGTTAAGCGTAAATGAGGCGTGGCTTTGATTTGTTTGACCAATATGCATACTAAATTCTTCTAACAATTCCCTTGATTCGAGAATGTCATCGAGGGTGTGTTCATCATTCCACCGAGCCGCAGCTTGATTGCAAGCGGAGCCAGATTTGCAGGACAGTCCATATCGAGATACACCAGTTTGAGCGATTAAGGGTTTTTTCTTATCACGTGTTTGATTATTTGAGTCATCTTTTTTAAGGGCTTCTAGAGTCCATAAAATCAATGTGTCCAAATTATCATTAACTGCATTAACTGTTGGTTGAAGCGCATTTTGTATTGAGGATTTAGCAGGAATTTCGGATGCTTCATGAGATCGAATCATTCTGCGAACCCGATGATCCTGACTCATTAATCCATGAGTCCAATCAACGACATTGGCAATTTGATTATTTTGAGCTCCCAATTTTAAAGCGTGATGAGAGGTTTGAATTCGCCCAATAGATTCAGAAGGGTCGTGTCGTAATGCTTGACCCATTTCTTGTAATTCAATTTTGGCTAACTCGCTTTGGAGGGCAGAAGAGAAGTGCCATTGCGACTGTGATAATAAGTTTGATTTACTATCCTTCATTTGTATTGAGAGAATTTGTCTGATGATTGTTGCTAAGTTAATATTTTTCTCCTGAGGATGTTTGGAAGAATAAAGATCTACTAATGCGTGTAATTCTTTTTCAAATTGACTGATTTGTTGGGCATTCAGTAAATCTTTGCCTGTCATATCAAGCATTTTTAATGTTAAAGCATAAATCACCAAGAGGTGCGAATTTAAAGGTATAGAAAAAGAAGCTACGGCAACGGCCATGATTTCATCTAGCGTGGGTTGAATATGGCTTTTCTTTTGGATAAAACCTTCTGTTAAGGCTAAGAGAGCTCTGGTTTCCTTTCTTCGAGCCCTGGGTTCTTGTCGTAATGTTTCTAAGAGAGGATTGATTCCCCTTAAATAAGTAGAATATTCAATGGTGTCGGAATCAATCTTGCGATATCTCTTAATAAATTCCATAATCAAATTAAAATTCTTAGATTCAAGTGGTACGTGACCTACTTGCCTAACCCTGCCAGGTCGCTTGCCCGTAACTTTCTTTTTTTCCGCTAAGCTTGCGCCATCCTCGCCTGTAGCCAAAGGGTCGGGCACCTCTTCAGCTACATGCTCAGTGGAAGAACTCGTCATCCGCGCTCCACTTTTACTTATCGGCAAGTCACGGCCTGACCCCTCTGCACCAGGATCAACAATATATCCATCAACACCAGCTGGTAAAGGTAAAGAATCATTGTTCGGATTCGACATTCGCGCTCTACCTTCAAATGGTACTGAGTTAGGGCTCATTCTCGTTGAGTCAGTCGTTAGGTTTCTTTGATCAATCACGGTAGGGCGGTCGATGTTGGTTGAGTCGATTACAAAATCATATTCGTTTTGACGTCGGGCAAAGAAAGACTCTTCCCACTTAAAACTAGCAGTGAATTGACGTATTAAAGCCCATGGCCAAAATTGTTTTGAATTTCCTTGTGTCTGTCGATCCTGGTAACGATTGTATGTGGTGTTCCAATCGGTTGTGACCAATATGGATTGCTGCTGAGGCATGCCCGTCCCAAGAAGCTCTTTTCCCCTAAGACCAGAAACAATAATTGTGGAGCTCTTCTTTACAGTTTGCTTTGAATCCTGCATTGCTTTGATAGCAGACTCTGGATCCAGATTTTTGAATCCATACTGTGGAGAAACCTCTACGGATTCGGCATTCGATTCTTCCACTTGTTTTATAGCATGTGCTATTTGTTGCTTAAGATCTAAGATAGCCTCATGGTCATGAAAAAACCTCAATATGAATCGATCCAAAAAACGACCCAATAAGAGAGGGCCTATAAAGAAACCTAATGCCAGAGCCAGTGCGTTTCTCATAGCTTGAGACGCAAAACCATCCATTTTGAAATGAGCAACCTCACCATTATCCGACAAGTGTTTCGCTACAGCTTTCTTTCCAGAAGCAGCAGGACCATCTACGATCACAACGCCAATTTGCTCATCGTCCATTCCCAACTCAATCTTAAGCCACTGAATCATAGAAGCGTAATCATTAAATATATGCTTGTTTGGATAATTAGTCATCCTGGAAGCACTTCGTGGGTCCACAATCATTTGAGCAACTTGACCAAATCTTTCATTAGAGAATCTTCTAGCGTATTCGGGGATGCGAACTTGAGACATGCGGGATAGGGTTTGGACTAGGGTTGTGGTTATGACTTGCATGGGTGACTTTGTTTGAGCGCCACTAGAGATTGATTGGTTCAATTCTTTGAGTAGAAGAGATTCGTATTGTTGGTGATTTGTTTCTGAAGTGACTTTGGGGCTTAGGGTGATGAATGAGTAGCCCTCTGCTTGCACAAGCTTGGTGAGGTTTTGGGTATGGTAACCTCCAGTTACTAAGAAGGCCGCTTGTTCATCTTCTTGGTTTAGGACTTTGCTTATATTTTGGATAAAGGCTTCATCCCTTTGGTTCACTAGTCGGTAAAAATTCTTTAGTTTTTGCTTGAATTCGGTGAGTTCTTCTTTAAAAGGGATGAGATTGTCGTAATATTCTAAGTCTAATAGCTTTTGGTTCAAAAAGGCTTGCCAGGCTTCTTCGTCGAATTTCTCTTCATTCGCCATAAAGGTTTGAAACTCTCGTGACGTCATTTGAATTTGGGTGGCTTTATCTAAAAGATCTTTATACACGTCTATTGCCCTCAAGATAGATGGGTCTTTCTCTCCTTGGAATAAGTTCTGGTAGAGCAGGGTTTGAAATTCATCGACTTCTTCCAACAGATGATTAAAATCCAATTGGACAAATTCTTTTAGATAATCATTGTATTTTTGGAGATTGTAGAATCTTTGCATTTGGATTTGATTCTGATGAGCTAATTCAAATAGCTTGCGCATATTAAAGGACTGTGTGATTTGAGAAGACTGGCCTTGCCTCATGTCTTGGACTAATTTCCTCAAAGCTTCGCTTTGACCTTTTGCGGACAATAGGTCAAAAAGAGCTTCTCTTTCGAGATTAAGTCTATCGAAGTCAATTAGCTTTTCTTCTGATTTAAGATTCTTTAATAATTGCATTTGTGGGTATGTGCTTAATTGAATGCGCCCATCATTTAATTGGAGCAAAGCCTCAAATTGTTTATTGAATTCCTCTATGGACTCTAACTCCAATATATCTTTGGAATAAAGTTTGTTCTTCAAGCGTTGAATGGCCACTTTTATTTTGTGCAAGTGAGCCGTGATTTTTTTTCTTGTTTGGGTTAATTCGCTATAGGCCTTTAAATTGCTCAAATACAATTCTTTATTTTCTATGCCGACTAATTTCATTTTGTGTTTGGATGTCAAATCCAAATATTCATGACCAGCTATCATGCCATCCATAAGTAGACGATTAGCTGCTGCATCCATATCTCTTGTGGTCATTTTTGATCGTAAAGTTGAAAGTGAAGCGTCTCCTTCGCCACCTTCTGCCAATACCAATTTAATTCCATATTTGGTCATTAAGTCATCTATAGTTTTGGCCAAATTCATTTGACCAGAAAAGTTTGCATGCGCATCCTGAATATGAATGATTAATTTTCCATTCGTACCTTGATGAATATTCTGAACATGGGCGTATTTAAAGGTGGGCTTAATGTTAACTGGGTTTTGAACCAAATCCACTAAAGAAAGGAGCGTTTGAGGCTTGTTCTGAGACCCTATTAATTGTGTCAAGGATGACCCTAATTGGCCCACGGGAGCAGCAAAGCATAATTGTTCCACAGTCATCAAAAAGATGATTAATAGACTAATAGATTTAATTATTCGGGATACTGTATATATAGAATTCGTATATATAAACATATAAGGAAGTATACCCAATAGAATGGGCGTTTTAAAGGGTCTCGGGGGTTTTTTTTGCTCGATTTACACTCAAGCAAGTCGTGCAAGGAATAACTTGTAATAGTAAATTAGATTGAGTTTAGTGATATCAGCATAACCCTAGATTGCCACGTCGCTTGCTGCGCGCTTCTCGCAATGACGTTAATTAGTAAACGTCCTCAGTATATGCGCGCGTGCATGGATGTATTGGGAGAATGATATGAAACTTAACAAATAAATTTATTTATGTTGACAAGCCCACTAAACATGATAAACTATTTTCATAAGATCTTTTGAAAGTTATTTATTTAACCTTAGGAGGTTAATTCATGAAACGCTCACTCACTGTCGGACTCACGCTTACAATGGCATTAATGATCACGGCCATGGCTTTTGCTATGGGTGGGGGTAATCATGGGGCAAATAGCCCAGTAATACCAATAAGCGCTGCGGTTGTTGACGCATTGGTGATGTAAGCGCGAGTGAGCTCATCCCAGTTGATCAACCTAGTGGCAATTATCAAACGGATGTTGTTTTCTCAATGGTATTGGCTTAATACTTAGTTAGAACTACTCTTCTCGTGAGTGAGATGAACATGGCGCCGACTACTTCCCCTCAATAGTAAGCGGTACCAAATAAAAAAAACGCCGTAGAGAGTCTCTACGGCGTTTTTTTATTTTTGAATTTATAACTTAATTAACTGCGCTTTTTAATGTAGCTCCGGCTTTAAAAGCAGCAACTTTTTTAGCAGCAATTTTAATGGCTTTGCCAGTTTGTGGATTGCGACCAGTGCGAGCTTTGCGTTTGCGTACTACAAAAGTACCAAAACCAGTAATAGAAACTTTCTTACCCTTTTTCAATGATCCTTGAATTGTATCGATTGTTATGTTCAAAATTTCGGCGGCCTGAGCTTTTGAAATCTCTGCTTTTTTTGCAATTGCTTCTGTTAAATCACCTTTACCCATTGACATATTTAGTATCTCCGTTTTTAATATTTCTACCGCTTCTATTGTGTCGACTGCTTTATTATTTCTAACTCGCATTTAAGTTAGCTAACAATGACTTGCTAACTATAAACACATTGTAAACATGGATCCTGAATATATCAAGTAATAACAGCGTTCCTGCTCGATGCTACTTTTTTGAGACGTTCATAATTCGTCTGGGGTCGTCGGTAATAACCGCATTAATATTCATATCTTTGAACATTTGGGCTTCATTAATATCATTAACCGTATAAATTTTGATGTCTATCTTTGCTTTTTGCAAGCTATCAATACCTCTTTGAGTTAGTGCCGTGCGGACCAAGCTAATGCCTTTGGCACCAACAGCTTGCACACAAATCTCTGGACGCAATGGCATGGACGCAACGATGATGGATGTTTTGATTTGGGTGTAATGTTGGGTTATCAATTTAATATCTTCATGTCTAAACGAAGATATCTCAATATGCTCAAATTTATTCTCTATAAATATTTTTTTTGCCAAATCATAGGCAATATCATTTTGCTTAATATCAAGCAATATGGGCAGGCCTTGACCAACGTCATCTAACAATTCGTCCAAAAGAACTACGTCGGCAGCGACGCTTTTCTTAAGTTCACTCAATGTTAATTGACGTACATATACATAACTTTCATTAATTAATACGTAATCATCATGCATTAATACCCATGCGCCATCGACCGTTCTTTGGACATCCGTCTCAATTCCATCCACCCCTAATTCTGCAGCTAGTCGAAATGCTTCTAAACTATTTTCAGTAGCTTCAAGACGTGCACCGCGGTGCGCATATACATGCATATTATTTTTTTAACCTCGCACTAACCATAGTATCCACCCGTGACTTGAATTGGCTTTTGTAATTCCGATGACTCAATCCAAAAAACAACTGCGTATTTATCTGTCTCTAAATTTGGTGGTACGTTTAATTTGAACCGTGCCTCAAAGTACGAATTTTTTTTAAGCATTATTTTGTGTTTTAAATCAAGGGCAACAAAATCATGCCTTAATTTTTTACCGCGATTTTCACCCGCACGTATAGGAGAATCATAATTGAATCCCATAAGTACCGCATGCGCCTTCCAAGAATGACCTTGCTCCAAAGGCTGGTCATAAGACACATTGAATTCGTAAGGGCCAATATCTGTAGCTGTCAATACGCCCTTATTCATAGATGTTTTTTTGGGCCGCGCCTGATTTCGCCATCGATCCCATTCAAGGCCACTCACCACAAACCCAGGTGTATAAGTGTATTTTGATTGCCAAAGATTAGCATATTCTCTTTGTCGATCAGCAAAGCTGCTATTGGCGTATTTATCTTTCCAACCTAGGCGATCCCAATAATCAACATGAAAGGCTATCGGAACAAAGCTATCCCACAATCCCTTATCTCTTGTAAAGTCCGACATTTTTTTATCAGCAGGAGGGCAGCTGCTACACCCCTCAGACGTATATAACTCGACTAAAGATAATTGAGGGGCATTGGCGGACGAGTAAGTGACCGCCCAAGCATTTTGCACGGCAAACATGCCGTAAAAAATAACTCCGAAGAAGATTATAGGGATTGTGGTGCTAAATTTTTTAATTAACTTATACCGAAATGGCGATTTCGTTAGCCATGGCCATAGCATCAAGCTCAGCCTGTAAAGCCGGTCTAATCGTTGGTATACCCTTTTTCGATATGTCCACCGCCTGACCTGCTTTAAGGTCCACCATTTGGTCAGAACCTATAGGTTGTATTCGCACAGCACCTTCTAGAACAGCAACCGTTGCCACAATGCCATTTTCTAAGGCGCTAGGCGGCAATACGCGGCCCCAAAACTTAGCCCCGCTCGCCCAAACTGTCGCCATTGGTGTCTCCATAGCGAAACTTTGGCCGGGTTTCAGTTTATCGACATTGAGAATAACATTACCTTGCAAAATTGTTAATCGGGCATTATCTGGATCAACGTGATTCAAAGTGGCTTGAGTATTTGCCAAAAAACGGCTACCTGCATTTTGGTTAAATGATAGATCTAGCATGCCGCCACTAGACACTCCAATAATGTCATTTTGCAAACATTCCAAACCAACGCTGGCTGCATGGTGTCCATCTTCTCGAAAAATAGACGCTTCTCCATCCAAATGCGATACGACAACTCGATTAGCGCTCGCTTGCGACGGTATCGCCAATATCAAACCTAGCACTATTGCAAATGTAGTTAAAACGTTCTTCATATATTCCTCCTGTTTATGCAAGAAATTATCCTAGTTTTGGGATTACAAAGCAAATGAATTGAATTAAATTGAATTAAATTGAATTAAATTGAATTTAGAGATTAGTTTAAAGACTCTTTGAAGTAACGGCCGTTAGCATAACTAGTGAAAAAATGCATAAGCATGGGGTGCTTAACAACTTCTTCGCTTTCGGATTGCTTTAAGTATTCTTCAGGCACATAAGTCATATGTGTTTCTGAGTGAACTAGGATGTGGTACCAAGGTTGGTCACAATTTGGCTGATCCGTATTTTCAGCATACCATTCTTCAGATGCTTTGCATTCGGAATCAATCCCAATGATAACACCACGATACTCGAACTCTATATGGTGAATAACTTGGCCAACAATAAATTGCGCTTGTCTCATCATACCTAAAGCTTACACGATATAAAGACCAAATTCCAAATTCACGCACAAAGTGCTTTAGCGACTACCGTAGCACTGCTCCAAGCCCATTGAAAATTAAATCCACCGATATGTCCATCGACATCAAGAATTTCTCCGCAAAAATAAAGTCCTTTTAACCTGTTTGATTCCAATGACTTACGTGATACTTCATTCAAACTAACGCCGCCGGCCGTTACCTCCGCCTTTGCATAACCCATAGATCCGCTTATATTGAGCGGGCTTGCATGTAATTGAGTCAGCAAAGCAATTCTTAGCTCTCGCTTCAAATGTGCCATAGAAATATTTGGCAAAATATGCGCCTTTTTTAATACTGCGCTAGCAAGTCGTTCTGGCAGATATTGCTTCAAATAATTTTTCATATTTAAAGTAGGTTTGGACTTTTGTAATTCTAATATCACTTCTTCGTGACGTTCATAGCTCATTTCAGGTAAAAAATTAACCGTTAATGTGCTGTTTTGTTTATCACGTAAGCGCAACCAATAACGACTTATATTTAATACACTTGGTCCGCTAAATCCAAAATGCGTGAATAAAAAAGAGCCTTGTACAGATTGAGCCTTTTTAGCTTTGGTTTTAAGAGTTAGACATACGGGCAAGGTTAGTCCAGAAAGGGATTTCCATATTTTGTCTGTTGTCAGTAAAGGCACTAATGCGGGCGTTGTCTCAATCATTTGATGTCCAAGAGCGCTGGATATACTCAAGCCGCCGCCATCACTGCCTGTAGATGGAAAAGAAAGTCCGCCAGTAGCCAAAACGATTCTCTCGGCCATGTACTCAAAAGATTCTCCAGTCACACAAAATAGTTGCTCTTTTTTTTCTATTTGCGTAACCCGCTTTTCTGTGTGCAAATCAATGCCTACATTCTCGAGTTCCACCATTAATGCATCTAATACTGTTTGGGCCGAATGTGACTTAGGAAAATACTTGCCGCTAGCTTCTACGTCAACATCAACGCCAATATCAGCAAAGAAATCAATGGCTTCTTTAGATGAGAATTGCTTTAGAATGGATCTTAATATAGATGGATTTTCGGTCGCATAGTCTAAATGTGTCACGCGGCGATTAGTTAAATTGCATCTTGTGCCACCCGACATAAGGATTTTGGCGCCAATTCGTTTGCGGCTGTCCAATAATAATACATCTTTTTTACAACGTCCGAGCTGTATTGCGGTCATTAAACCAGCGGCCCCTGCACCAATAATAATAGTGGGCCAAACTTTAGCTTGCATGACCAAACTCTGCCTTAGCCGCCACATATTCAGCCTTCAAACCCCATGTTTGAATCAGGCGATTCGCAGCGCGCTCCCCAGATTCACCGTTCCCGTGACTATGGTTCAAATATCGATGTGCGATTTCATGGGCAATAACGCCCTTTATGGCCAAAATATTTTGGCTAGCCTCTAAGTTTGACCCTAATTTCACGAGCCAAAACCCATTCATGAAAGTAGGCGGATCCATTGGCATGCTTCGTGTCGCTGAGGAATTAGCTAAACTTGCATTACCTGAGGAGAATATTTCTGTAAAAATAATAGGAAAATCTCGCTTCGTTATTTCCCAAAATACATCATCAGGCAATGCCTCCATAATTTGGAACAATGCATCATAAACAAAACTAAATTGCTGTTTTAGTGAAGTTGCGCAAAACTCGCTTAAATATTGCCTAACTATTTCATGGCGATCATCACGCAGGCCTTTAATCAACAACTTATTCTTAAAATAAAAAGTCATTGCAGGCGTTGAATTTGATTTAAAAGTATACGAATTGACTGATTCAGACAAGTGATAAGTCCTTAAATCAGTTGCGGGGTATGAGGCGATAATATCACGTTCTAATGTACCGGCATCAAATGCTGTACTTGCAGCACTCACATCCGCTACATAAATGAGACTTGATATGATAATGAATAATGCGCCTTTAATCCATGCCACATCTTTATTGAGCTTCATATTTAATAATCGTTTTTAGAGCAAGTCACCTGGGTTGCGGCTCGACGATTAACTTCAATGAGGCCAAATCTCTATCAGCCCATTGCCAAATCATGGCAATTAAGGTGTGGCTAACAAATTTTTTCATATAAAGGATTTGGTGTTTTCTGATACCACCATGCGGACGACAAGCTTTTTTTTGCTCAGCGTCACATTCTTCGCCTATGTTCTTGGCAATGGGCCCAAATACTTTTTTAAGAGCTTCATTCCATTCGTCTAAATCAGATTTTTTGAATGTGAGTTCATGGCGCGCAGGGTCATTAAGCTGCACACTAACAATTTCGATACCTTTAATATCTTGCAATACACGCCGAAAAGCGAGTCTCGTTGCTAATAGGGGGTTTTTGTTAATAGTCGAATGGTCATCTAAAAATCCCTTGGAACAACTTTTGCAACAAATGATTGAGGTTGTGGATGCGCCTCCAAAAAAGACGTCATCTGGACTTTTGGACGAATTGCATATAGGACATTTATATTCTGACATCAACAAACCTCACGCCTGACAAAGTCAGCATTATCACAATTTTTGGACTATTATTCGAGTTAATTTTTAAAGTCAATCTTTTTGAACCTTTAAGACCGACCTAAGCACTGAATTCGATTCACATAACGCGTCTATGCGCTGAGTGACTTTAGGGTCTTCTTCAAGAATGGGCGCATGGTGCTTTTTTATGCGCGCATCTATGATTAAAGGCGCGTCGCAGGCCCAATGTTTATTTGAGATATGCGCTTGATTGCCGTGGCAATCGTGTGATGGATTAGAACGCGTGAAGCTAACCCATATAAAATTATCCAAAGATTCACTGACAAAATTACTATCATCCACCAAAACAACCAAAGCAATGCCCTTCAACCAGTCCGAAAACTCACTCACACCTTTGAGCCAAGCAATGCTCTTCTCCGAGTCATTATGCGGTGGGGCATTCACAGCCACGACGCCAGGCAATACCCACTTAGGATTATTTAAGCCTTTAGGTAGAGAAAGATCTTTGGGCAATTTTGTAATGAGTTCACGAATAGGTGCTCCAGCTGCTGCAATAACAACTTTGGAGCCTTGATTCACCGCTGTGCCAGAATAATCCAATGTATCCATAGTTGTGCTTGTTTGAAAGTGCAGGTCTCTAGCAAAATCAATGCGCTCCAATGCATAAATTAAAAAGGCTTTGATGTCTGAAATGTCCGGGACGGCGTCACTGCCAGTACCATCAATAATCCACAAATACTTAGCTAAAGAGCATTGTCCAAATCCCAGAATCGCATTCGCTTGAGTCAAAATCTCACGTGGGATGAGTTTTTCGTAAGGAATATAACGCTCCGAACCAATCGCTAGTAATAAAGGATGTACACCAGCTGCATCAACAGCATTCACGGCACTCACACCTGGAATTTGGCTTGGTAAAGCGGGTCCGGCTATTTTGTGAACCAAAGCACCAAAATGCGTGTCCTCTTGCGGGGGTCGGCCAACAACAGTGTAGGGCCAAATTGCGCCGTCCCTATGATAAACATGTTCAACACGCATAACAGGGAATTGATGTTTAAGACTGTAATAGCCCAGGTGATCGCCAAACGGGCCCTCAGGCTTAGTCACACCGTCCACTAATGTACCTGTAATACAAAAATCGGCATCGGCTGAAATGACTGCATCCTCATGCAATGCATAACGCCAACGTCTACCGGCCAACATGCCGGCAAAAAATATTTCTGGGACGGATTCAGGCAAAGGCATAACTGCTGCAAAGGCATGTGCTGGCGGACCGCCAATAAATATACTCACTTTGAGAGGCTTTTTCATTGAAATCGCTTTTTGATGATGTATGCCTATACCTCTGTGGATTTGATAGTGCAGTCCTACTTCCTGATTCGGCTCGTATTCATTGCCTGCTAATTGAATGCGATACATACCCATATTAGAACGTTTGACATCCTTCGATTCTGGGTCGCGCGTAAAAACTTGCGGTAAAGTAATAAAGGCACCACCGTCCAGAGGCCAAGATCGAAGCATTGGCAACTCGTTTAAACTAATTTCATTTTTAAATACGGGCGCCTTTTGCGGTGCCACTTGTTTTGGTAAAGTGTATCGAGCTGATTTCATCACATCAGTTAACTTGCCTAATTGCATATGTTTTGAGCCAATGCCAAAAGCTTCACTAAGTAATTCACCAGGTGTTGTTTTCATGCGGATCGCCTGCTGAACGCCAGACAAGGTCTTGTGAAAGAGATAATTAGTCCTCTGCTCAGTTCCGTATAGATTGATTAGTACGCGAAATTTTGATCCTTTAACCCGCGTCAAGAGAATGGCTGGGGCTTTAGCTTTATATGCCCGACGTTGAATCTCAGCAATTTCCAAATTGGGGTCCACCTCATCATCAATGCGAATGAGTAGATTTTTGGACTCTAAGTCATTAACACAGTCTAATAAACTACTATAGGCCATCACGAAACCTTATTCACCAATCTTTGTTGGATTGTTTGAATAGCCTCATTAACCGTAGCATTAAATTTGGGTGCCAAGCGTTCGCAATTGCCCAAAAAGTCATGGTCTGCATCGCTATCCGCATTGTCAGAGATAAATTTTAAAGCTGAAAAAGGTATTTTGAGCTCTTGACTGCAATAAGCCACGGCATAAGACTCCATGTCGCAAGCTATGCTTTCATACCCAGGTTGTGACGCTAAGTCTGTATAAGGATTATGTGTCAAAAAACGGTCTTGCGTTAGCATAACCGCATCCTTAGCTTCACTATGTAGCTTTTTGAATGGAGCGCGCTTAACTCTATTTGGAAAAGATTCCAAAGGCTCAGCATTATAATCTTGTTCAATGAAGTTAGTTGGCTCGATCAAATCGCCAATAGCCAAAGTAGGGCTCAGCGCCCCAGCAAAGCCTATTAGGAGTATATAATCTAATTGGGTATTACGATTCACTAAATGATGGCAAGCCAAAGCAGCTCTAACTTTTCCCATGCCCGAACAAATAATATCGATATCCGCATCTTGATTAACGATATTCAAATGATCAAACTCAAAAGTACTCGGACAAATTATACCTATCATTAAAGTCTTCTCCTAAAAGTTTCCATCGGCGCATTGCAGGCATAATAAGCCTTCTTTGCGCCACATTTGGACAACCTGATTTCTATCATCCACAACAAACCAAATTCTTTCTCTGCCAATGATTTGTATCATTTCTTTCTTCACCAAAGCATCACTGCGTCTATCTGAATCAGGTCGCATATGCAATTCATCAAAAATTACTTTATGCTGTTCTAGCCACTTCAATGTTAAGGGTCGCATTCGTTCTGCCCTGCCCGTACATAAAACGATATCTATATCCCCAGTTGCTTTTAATAAAGTAAGCAAACCGTGCATTGGCTCAATAGGCTCGTCGTGTTCAGCTGATTTGAAAAAATTAGTCCAGTCCTTTGGCTCAGCCTCTAAGAAATGTTGCCTATGTTCGCAATTTGATAAGGTTCCATCAATATCAAATATAACTACTTTATTTTTTTTACTCAAACCTTTATCTTCCATATTTTTAGCATAAAGGCATAATCAAGAGCAACTTCACGAATATATTCATAACGACCTGATGGGCCCGCATGCCCAGCTTGCATATGTGTCTTTAAAATCAAGGTATTGGTGTCCGTTTTGTGTGTTCGCAGTTTAGCCACCCACTTGGCTGGCTCCCAATATTGAACACGGCTATCATTCAAACCTGCAGTCACCATAATATGAGGATAATGTTGCGCACTTATATTTTCATAAGGAGAATAGGTGAGCAGTCGATCAAAAACTTGTTTATCGTGTGGATCTCCCCATTCATCATATTCGGTGATCGTTAATGGCAATGCTTCGTCCATCATTGTGTTCACCACATCAACAAAAGGCACATGCGTAATGGCGCCTAAAAATAAATCTGGTCTTTGATTGAGCGTGGCCCCCACCAATAGTCCACCCGCACTTCCCCCAGAAATAATTAATTGGTCTTTTGTTGTGACCTTCTCATTTATCAAATGTTCTGCACATGCAATAAAATCATCGAATGTATTTTGTTTGCTCGTTAGCTTGCCATTCATATACCAAGGCCTGCCCAAATAGCCACCCCCACGCACATGCGCAATCGCAAAGGCAATGCCCCTATCCAATAAACTAAGCCGTATGGATGAAAACGTAGGGTCTATTGTGATGCCATAGGACCCATACCCGTATAAATGCAAAGGACCACTCGCCGGCCTGTCCTTACGCATCACTAGGGAAATCGGAATTAACGTTCCATCTTTGGATTGGGCCATAACTTGTTGTGTCATATATAGACTTTTGTCATACCCAGTCATAATCTCTTGGGTTTTGACAATGACACGCTCTTTAGAGCCCATATTATAATCATAGGCAGTATGCGGCGAAATTAATGAGCAATAATGAAAGCGTAATAATTGGGTGTCATATTCTGGATTGGAGCCCTCATCCAAAGTGTATATCGGTTCATCAAATTTTACATAATGAACCTGACCGCTTGATAAGTTTGTCACGCGGATTTGCATCAAGCCCTGAGTGCGTTCATGCACAACTAAAAAATCTTTGAAGATATCCATATCCTCTAATTTTGTATTAGGTCTATGTTCAAGAACCTCTTGCCAATGTTGAATACCCGTTGCTTTGTCTGGGCATGACATCAAGCGAAAGTTTTCGGCCTGATCATTGGTTAAGATATAAAAACCATTTTCGTGATGGTCTACGGAATACTCATGATTGCCGCGACGAGGTTCGAATACCTCAAACTCTGCATGCGTATCCTGAGTGTTCACATACCTAGCTTCGGTTGTATTTTTGCTTTCAGACTCAATAATCAAATACTTGGAATCTTTGGTTTTGTATATATTGACAAAAAAGGCATCATCCTTTTCTACATAAACCTCGACGTCCTGACCTTGCTCGGTTCCTAATTCATGCCGCATTATTTTATAAGGCCGTTTCAAGTCATCCAAAACACCATAGAAAAAAGTACGATTGTCTTCAGCCCATTCTGAAACCTGACAAGTGCCAGTCAGCTCATCATCAAGCAATTCACCACTAATCAAGTCTTTAAAACGTATGGTATAAATTTCATCACCCGTGACATCGGTTGAAAAGGCAAGAATCTGATGATTCGAGCTAATATCCGAAATGCCTAAGTCAAAAAAATCATGGCCCTTGGCTAGCTTATTCAAATCCAAAATAACTTCTTCAGTGTCCATCGCAATGGTCTTCTTGCGACAACATATGGAATATTGCTCACCTTTTAGAGTTCGTGAGTAATAGACATATTCGCCATCTTTTTCTGGAGCAGACTGATCCGTCTCCTTGATTCTGGCCACCATTTCAGCATATAAGCGCTGGCGATTATCATCCTCAGAACTCATAACTGAATCAAAATATTTATTTTCTTTTTCTAAATGAGCGCGGGTATTAGCTGAATCTCTATCTTTAAGCCAGGCATAACTATCCACAAACTCTTGGTTATGATATTGATGTTTGAATGGGGTTTGGCTTGCCTCAGGAATATCTTCAATCGTCTTGTTCACTTGCACACCTATTCATTTAAATAAAGACAAGGTTCGTGAGTTACTTATCAATTATTTATGGGTTATTTAATACTTAGATCAATTTTCTTTATTAGCTCGAATGACTTGCCGGAATAATCGCAGGCGGGACATGTTTTGGGTATGCATGCTCCCATTTTGGGAAATTTCTTTTGGCATTTCGGGCACAAAAACTGACACTTGAATCTAAATTTTTTTGGCATATCAATCTTATAAATATTTTAATACATCAATTGACTTGTAACTATTCAGATGTTGTCATTGTCAGCAAAGTAATCTCGTTTTAAAAGTCTAAGATTGCCACGGCGCTGCTACGCGCTTCTCGCAATGACGATACCTGAGTGGTCACACTAGCTTAATAAAAAATTACTTTAAAAAAACATATCCTCGGTTTTGAATCTTAACTTGGTCCGAGAGGGTGTATCGGTATAGCCCAAAGGCAAAACAACGGTTGGGACCAAATCATCAGGAAGTTCTAATATACGACTATAATCTACCGGGACGAAACCCTCCATCGGACAAGAGTCAAATCCAAGCGCTTTGGCTCCATTCATGGCATGACTCAATGCGATATAAACCTGCTTCTGAGCCCAAACCAATTGGCCATTGGCATCTAAGCTTGATACCCATTGACGTATCATGCCAATAAAAAAACTAACCGTTGCTTCCGGAGTACCGTCAGCCAACATTTGAGATTCTAATTTGTCGGCCAATTCGTTTAGGCGCATATTTGCGCAAAATACCAATAAATGTGAACAAGTCGTCACTTGGGGCTGTTTCCAGGATGCGGGTAAGAGCTGGTCTTTAACACTCTGTTCTGTAACCACTTTAACTTTCCAGGGCTGTAAGTTAAATGAAGTCGGTGTCAATCGAATCATTTCTACTAATTCAGCCATAAGCGCATCCGAAATAACTTGATCATTAAAACCTTTGGCTGCATGGCGCTGCTCAACAATTTCCTTAAAACTTAGATTAGTTGCCATCCCTGAACTCCAATTCATTAATTTTTTTAGTGACTATCATTATTTTTGTTCTTATTTGCTCACAAGCGTATTCTGCAATTTTTGATAGTCCGCTTGAGCTTTGAGGCGTGTGTTCTCAATGAATTCAGTTCTATCAAAAACCAACTCATAGGGCGCACGCGCTAATTCACCCCTCTGCCTTGAATCGCGAATCAATAATTCATCGGCATAAGCAAGTGCTGTGATTTCTTCAGATTGAGTGCGGTTATCACCAAAATCGATAGATTGACCCGGGTCCAAATCCCCGAATTCAAACAATAATGCGCCAGTTGCATAATCTCTACCCTGCACAAATAGTGAGCCGCTTAAGTTAGCAAAACGAGCACCATCCGCATGCGCCTGTACCATAAAAAGAGCTTCCTGCGCCCTGGCAAAAGCATGTCGCGTTGAGATCTCTACAATAGCTTTTAAGTCAGGGTTATCGAGTATAACGACAATCTTTCCGGAGTGCAATAACCATTGATTCAAATTGGTTGATATCACCTCAACTTCCGCCGGGCCCCGCAATTCTAATAGATTCTTGAATGTTTTATCCAATGCCACGATAGTCCTAGAACCACCCGCAAGGTACAAGCGATCTCCTGCACTCAGAGGTTGGCCGGCAGTCAATATTTGTGGCGTGGTTGAATTTGTTGTCCTCTTGGATACTCCGGCATCCGTCTTCACTATGGTGAATGCTGTAGATAAATCGGGCGGCTGCACGATTATGGACTTTGAAGCTAACACTTGCCCTTGTCTTGAAATCGGTATCGATATCGGAGCTGTATTAATACTATCGGCGTAACGATTACCTCTTTCTTGCGTCTGGCCATTTTTTAGCGAATACTCATAGCGATGTGTTGCTTGAGCAGATGCGGGCATCAAAAGCATTAATCCAACTATAAAAAAACTGGCGCATTGATATAAGCAGCTATGTTTCATAACGCTATCTCTAGGCCACTTTCATCAAAAGATCGCAATGTATCACCACGCTGCCCCATAGACCATTGGCGCTCTTCCCACAATTGTCCGTTTTTATGAAACCATTGTTCAACGCCATCTAATTGATTGTCTTTGAATTGAGCCTTGCGTTTTAATTTGCCATCTTCATAATACATTTTGGCAGCGCCTGCCATAGCGCCATTTTGTACATTGAGTTCATAACGCAACTTACCATTGTCATAATAGGCTCGTGAAACACCAAAACGTTTTCCATTTCTATATTCATTTTCGGACAATAGGCGACCATCTTCTGCGTATTGTTTGACTATGCCATGCAACTTGCCATTCTTAAACTGATAAAGGGATTTTAATTCTCCGCTTTCATAAAAACTTTTGGTAGAGCCATTCAACTCACCCTCTTTAAGAGTAGCTTTTTGCGTCATCAAATTACTATCACCCTGGACTTCATAAACTCCATCCACTAATTCTGCTTCCTTGGCGTGGGCACCAGGGCTTAGCACAAAAAGAGTAAGCATACCCGCGAGTAAATACCCAAAATACTTCATAATTCTTCTCCCCGACCATACTGATCATTAAATATAAATATTAAGTTTGATTATAGCAAATTATCTGAAATAAGGTCGAAGATTTGAGGGTACCAGCATTAGGGTATATGTAGTCATAAATTCAAGAGTTAGAAAGACTCTACGAACTAGCTGGGTTAATTGAATAAATATGCTGCTTCTGATTACTAGGCGTTGGAACTATGCATTAGAATCCCAGCTAATGTCCAGCTGTCCAGGATCCACAGTGAGAGCAGCGATAGTCTTCGGATACACCTTCTAATTGCACGCCACATTCAGCACAAACCAAATGCAATAGCTTCGCATCAGAATCAAATGAACAGTCGTCGCATACTTGCAGCGCGTCTTCATCAGCATCTTGTTTACCATCAAATAAACTGAAGCAATATCCGCATCTAGCCATATCAATCTCTTCCATTTCTCTCTCCTTCAGGCTTTAACGCTCTTAGAGCGCATATTCGCCTTGATTTCAATTTCTACAAATTCGGAATTATCTCGCAACCATTCGTCCAAAATTATCTTTTTAGTCCGCCATTGTCCGCCAACCTTAAACCCAGGCAATTTCCTGCTATTCAAGAGCCGATAAATCGTCATTGGGTGTACGTGTATATATGCCGATATCTCCTTAAGCTTCATCAAATCACTCCCAAGTTTATTTATTGAGCTCATAATTCCCTACCTCCGTTCAATGTGTCAAATTTGTACTATTTTGTTTATATATTATATCTAATTTACTACTTTTTAACTCTTTTATAGTAATATACATGCAATTCTTATCATTTTCAAGTGCTTAACATTAATTATTTCACTAAAGCTCTATTATTGGGGGGGGTGGTGAGCTTAAACGTGTGGAGAGTGTGTCAAGTTTTGTGTGACTGGAGTTCCAGCACAAAAGAGCTGAGTCCATCTTGTGGTCGTGAGATGCATCAACATGAGATATTTCGGAACTAGGCCGCCCCGTCATCCTGAGTCTGGCGCTGTTTGCCAGGCGTGAGGATCCCCCAGAAGAGACTCTTAATAGGTCAACATTGATCAACTTAAAAGCATTCTTGTGCAATTCTGTGTGTCTGGAATTTATGAATTGGGGAAGACTGTCGTCCTGAACCATCTACCTGTCGGCAGACAGGCGCGGAGCAGTGGTATGAGGATCTCCCAGAAGCCGCAAAGCAGGATCCATGCGTAGCTATGAAAGCCTTTTGCTGTGGGATCTACAAGGGCCTTACCGAATCGGCCCGTTCGTAGCAAGCCCTCCTTATTCGTCGGGCACTCACCGTCGTAATTGCTCCTCACAATGACGTGCTTAATTTACTTTCTGACAAGTATTCTTACAACCTGCTTTTAAAAAACCAACACTAAAACCCACACTTTGTGAGTATTGTGTCCAGGATGACGGGTGAGCTAAAGAGATAATCTATGCTGGGTTGGTGCTCTCGGAAGTTCTTCTCTGGATGCGGCGTGCACTACTAGACGGTTTTTCTAAAACTGTGCCATTAGATATCCATCTATGAATTTCATCTTCAGGAAAACGGATGGAGCCACCAATTTTGATAAAAGGAATTTTGTTTTGATTGACCCAAAGATATACAGTGCCTTTAGAAGTATTCAGCATGCGCGCTACTTGTGTCGCAGTTAATACACTAGGGTGCTCAAAAGCGCCATTGCTCGTAGTTGTTTGGTCCTCTAAGGCTTCGTTATTACCATTGCCATTAGATTGAAGCGGTAATGCCGGCAAACCTTCAGCGGCACGGCGATCAATCGCACTTTGACTACGTCTATCCTCTAAAATCGCACGTCGACTCCCAACCCCAGCCCTACGATCAACTAATTCTTTACTAGCTTCAATCACGGCCATTTGGCCCTCAACAACTTTTTCGAGTGACATAGCAATTCGCTCCATCATCTGAAACATACGCTCTTCTCTCTCAATATCTCTTTTTTCCATTACAATACCGCCCTCTTTAATCTTAGATAATACTAAAATATATTAAAATATACTGAAATATACCTAGTTCAATGCTTGATTTTGAATAAATGTCTTTTTATCCCTCAGAAGATTGAAAATACCACACTATTTGATTCAAAATCAATACAATTGATAATATAAATCCGTATTTTGATTTTTTAACACAAACTAAGTTAACAAAATACTCAAATCATAACTTATCTAATTATTTCTTTCACACATAAACACATTTTACGAGACCTGGTGCAATATTTCACAATTTAGGTCACAACGTTATCCTGAGTCGCGCGGAGCAAGCGACGTAAGGATCTCCCAGCAAAAGCTTTTTCTGGGGGATCGTCACGCTGCTTGCTCCGCGCAGCTCACGATGACATGCTGAGGACGTGGTAGTGTTTTTTTATATTTTTAAGACTTAGCACATTTTATTGCGCATAATTACAAGCCCAGGACCAACACTTTGTGATGATTGTGTCATAGGGTGGTGATGCTACCTTAATCGTGACACCTTACACCTGGTCTTGTGAGAGAAGCCATGCGAGAGCGTATAATTCTATGTGTCTAGAATTTATAAATTAGAGAAGACCGTCATCCTGGGGCACTCGGAGCAGTGGTGGTGAGTGGACGATGAATAAAGAGTCTATGCTACGAGCGGGCCGAGTGAGTGAGGTTCTTATGGATACTAGACGCACAAAACTCGACACGCACGGTTCAACTTTTTATTTGTAATGAATAATCGTCTAACTTTTTGTTTAATAGATTCAATTCGCGCGGTTTTAAATAGGCGAATATGGCCATATGCATTGATCTTGATTCAATATTGACATGATGGCGAACTATATTCATTAAACATGCAGCAATTTTGTGCAATTCATCAAATACATCTGACACACAACCTTGCGATGACTTGAGTCCGCGGATTAATGCATCGTCTAAGTAGCTTAACTCATTAAAAATATCACCATGTTCTGATTTGAGTAAATGGATGCTCATATCCAAGCGAGGTATATGTGTAGAGACAAAAGGAAAGAAAATATTTTCTTCCAACTTGATGTGATTAGTCATATCTTTGACTAGTCGCGCAAGGCTCGCCTGAATATCTAGCAAACAGCCACGCATGAATTCGTCTTCTTTAGAAGGGTCTAATTGCAATATTAATTCATTCAATTGGGCTGTTGCTGTCAACATGCCTGTGCCACAACCCTCTAGCTGATTGATATATTCGTATCGATTACTCATATTCTCAAACTGCCTCTATTCCGTCTTTTCAAGCCTACGTTTCTTTTCATTTTTGACAATATCAAAAAGTTTTTTTGACATTGCGACGTGCTTGTCTTCATCATGAATAATTTTTTGAATAATTTTTCTAACCTTGGTGCCATCCAATAAATGCGAAAAACGCTTAAGTAAGTGCTGGTATTCTTGACTAGATTCAACTTCAAGTTTGACTATTTGTTTGAATCTGTGTTCCCATAAGGTTAAGATTTCTTCGTCTCGCACGACTTACCCCCTGTCTCTCGCTCATATAATGCATTCAATAAATCACAAATCTTATAAATGGTTTTAGCATGTCGCGCAGTGTCGACCATTAATTCTTTGTATATGTCGCGTATAATCTTTTGTTCTTCAGCAGAAAAAACAGCCATTTCGGCGGCGTCTCTCAAATGTAATTCAAAACGAAATAAATCAGATTCTTCATCTCTTTCGGCAACCATCAATTGAGCGAGCATTTTCTTAAAATCCTCATCAATGCACATCCAATAGGCCTTTTTGTGAACTGGGTTTTGCCACATAACATCACACACCTTTCTGTCTCTGTTTATAGTATGCGGGATATAGCTAAGAATAACTGTGATCTATGTCACAGTTATTGGTTGCAGCGAGGATTATTTAGGCGGGATCTATATTCTTAAGGCCTTCAACGTCAAGAATGCGAATGTGGCGCGGCTTGACTTCAATAAAGCCCTCTCTTTTTAAAAGTGACAAATTACGCGCAACTGTCTCTCGAGTAGTTCCCAAACGCTGAGCTATTTCTTCACGGGTGAACTCAAGCGACAAATCTGCATCAGAGACTGTCTCGCCTTTGGCTGCACGCGTCATATCCAATAAAAAGCGAATCAGACGTTGGCGTGTATCTTTAAGAGACAAGTCGTCAATTAAAGTGGAATACGAACGTATGCGCTCAGCAAAACTATCACATAATTGGCCTAAACTATTGGGATTGGCCGCAATAAATGCAGAGTAGTCGCCAGCCCATATACGCCAAGCCTTTGTATCTTCAATCGCTTCGGCAGAAGAAGAGCATGTTTGCGCACCACAGCCAGCATGGCAAGCACAGGACTCTCCAGGACCCATTTGATGCAATATTTGCTCTCGCCCAGATGTGGATAAGTTATAAACTTTGACAGCACCGGCTTGAATGAAATATATGCTCTTACAAGCATCCTCTTTACGAAACAGAATCTGCCCCTTATCAAAACTCCTCAGCATAGCTTTGGCTTCCAAAGCTTTGAGCGCTTTTGGGTTCACGCCCTTAAATAAATGGATATCTTCAAAGTTAATCATAGTACCTGCATTGTACAGCAATATCTGTGTCGTGGGCATAGTTAGCTTAAACCGGGGTTACGCAATGAAGCTTTGTGTTATCATGAATGCTTAAATTTGAGGCCAATAAAACACTATATGATGAGACAAGGTGGTTTTAGTTATGCAGTTAGACGAAATATTCAATGATAGCTTGGAACGCGTTCAGGGCACAGATAGCCACGCATTTTATGGTCAATTTTATAAGAAGTTTATAGCTCAATCACCCGAAATTAAAGCTAAGTTCACAGATGCTGATATGCATAGGCAAGAAAAAATGCTACATGCTTCTCTTTTGTATATGATGAATCTCTTCTCCTCGCGAGCCATAGATGAGCCATTAGAGCATATTGCTACTTTACACAATGCAAAAAAACTGAATATTGAACCACGGTTTTATGACATATGGCTTGATACACTCGTCGATACAGTTAAAGAATTTGACCCCAAATTCAATGACAAAATAGAATTAGCTTGGCGGGTCGTTTTGGCAGGTGGAGTCGCTTTTATGAAATTCCGTTATTCCAAATCTCTCTAGAAACTAAACGCTTATCCCGCGCTCCTTATAATAGTCAGAGTATTGCTTGTCTATAGTGAGTATGTGTTTAATAAACCAAGTCTTTAAAAAACTAGCTACCTTAAGCGCTATTTCTTTATCCCCTAATTTGTAGGCCACACTAAAGTTCTCGATTTCATTCTTAAAAAGCGCGTGTTCCTCTAGATGCTCATTCAAGCCCGGGTAATCATGACGTCGCATATAACTTTCTTCTTGATCGAAGTGATACTGAGTATAGCGACTCAAATCATTTAGTGTCTTCAATATCATTTCATCCAAATCCTGTTTATAATTCTCAGCATTATCTAATATATTCATATATTCAATCAAGCCTTGATGATGCACGTCTAAATCAAGTACTCCCACTGAATAAGATAACTTCCAATGGATTTCTTTTTTCATACTACCCCCTAAACAAACTAAGCCTCATTTTCAAAAATCGTATTAATGACCTTGATTAGATGATACCTGAGGAGAGAAGTAAATGCTGTGACATAGATCACATTCAGCTAAATGTGAGCTATATTATTCAGCTTGAGTAAAAATAGCATAGGCAACTGCAATTTTATTCGCTGCTACTTCAGCCCAATGTTCCTCACCATGCGGAATAATGATAACGTCGCCTTGTCTAGCAACTATCTTTCTATCTCCATAATGCATATGAACTGCACCACTTAGGATAATAATGCTCAAATCACGATTGGGGTGGGTATGAGGCGCTTCACTTTTGCTCAAACGAATAATATGATGGCTGCAGACGCTATTGATGAATAAGTCTCGCTTGGCTATATCTTGGCCTAATTCAGCTTTAGTCCATTCTATGCTTTGGACCACGTCATTGGGAGAAATAATCTTACCTCCCAAGGTGGTTTTTGCTTGCGTATTAAGTGAAGTTATACAAAGCATTGAAATAAAAGCTACGGCGATTATTATTATTTTGTGCATGGATTAGCTTTTGCCCCAAGTAGGCATTCGTATTAGGTCAATGGCATCGCGGCAATTTGGCTCAAATTCATAAATAACGTCTAAAAATATATTGTTCAAGCCGTCCTCAGCCAAAAATTCGTCTTCCGTCAAATACGATTGGATCAACTGGGTGTATTCGCGATAATCTTTGGATAACGGCATGCCATTTTGGTGTGCATCTTTAGCCAAATTCTGTATCTGTTGATTTTGGGTTGCGGGATTCAAAGCTAGCCAATCTCTACCTGTGAGTGGATCAGCATATGCTAAACTGCTCATAACTATGATTAAAACAATTTGGATTACTGCCTTAAATAAACTCATAATCTCAACCCCTAAGTTAATTATATCATAATGCGTGCGCAGGCAATATTGAATACAAAAACCTTTATTCGGCGCATGGAACCCCAATTACAAGCCCCTGATGAAGCTCTGAACACATGTATTATCATCCCCTGTTATGATGAGGTGAATCTCATTCGCACTCTGGACTCACTTGCACGTAATCTAACTTTTAGCGGACTAGTAGAAGTATTTGTGGTGCTTAATGATTCGGTTGACGACAACATTGATATTCAAAAAAACAATCACAATACCTATCTCTCAGCCCTGAAGTGGGCATCCGCCCAAACGCATGACCAACTCAAATTCTATTGTCTGGATGCGACTCGAATGCCTGTCAATGATGCTGGTGTCGGCTTGGCTCGAAAAATTGGCATGGATTTGGCCGCTCAAAGACTTTGCTCTGTTCAACATCCGGACGGAATTATCCTAAATTTGGATGCAGACTGTGAGGTGCAGACTAATTACATTCAAGCGGTTCAGCATAGTTTTAATGGGTCCAAAGCCTGTCAAGCCGCTAGCATTTATTTTGAACATCCATTAACACGAGATTTGCCTGAAGCTGAATATGTGGGCATTATTAATTATGAATTATTTTTGCGCTATTATATTCGGGGTCTAATTTATGCTGGGCATCCCCATGCTTACCACACCTTAGGATCATGTATGGCTGTGACTGCCAAACGTTATTTATCTGAAGGTGGTATGAATAAACGCAAAGCCGGTGAAGATTTTTATTTTTTGCACAAACTCATCCCATTAGGCAAATTCAGGAATATCGTCGCTACAACCATTTATCCATCGAGCCGCCCATCGCATCGAGTTCCCTTTGGTACCGGCAAAGCCATTCAGCAATGGCTAGATAGCACTCAAAAAGTTTATAGCACCTACAACCCTCAAATATTCAATGATTTAAAAACTTTTCTAGAGTATATACCTCACTTGTGGGAGATTAATTCAAGCGCATCTCTAGAGATTGATTCAATGCCAAAAAGTATTCAGGATTTTTTAGGCCAAAGTGAGCCTGGTGGATTTGAAAAACGCTTGAATGAAATTAAATTAAATTCAACTTCATTAGCACGCTTTGTGTCGCGTTTTTTTAGATGGTTCAATGGCTTCAGAGTTTTGAAATACGTACATTATGCCCGAGATCATTATTATGCCAATATGCCCATTGAAACCGTTGCCAATACCCTACTGAATTCCATCCAATACGAAAAAGCTGAACAAAATCTAAGCGCATTTGATTTACTAATGTTTTACAGAGACTTAGACTGCACTCAGCCGGGAAAGATTTAAGCGTAAATCATCCAGAGGCCAGACAATAGGCCGAGGGCTGCCACACATCTAAATAGGATGAGTGGACAAGTCTTGAATAATTCAATTAATTTAGTAGAAGCTTTGGATTTGGTGCGTAGCAAGTTAGCATTAACCACAAATAAGCCCAAAACACCGACAGAGCGAATCAAGCCTGACTCAAACCTGAATAATAAACCCAAATAATTCATAGATAAATAAATCAAAAATAAATAAAAAGACCAAGTGATTCTTCGATTAGCTTTGCGTCCCATACGGCCGCGCAACCACTCTGGCTTAAGAAGCCAAATGGCGCCAAAAAATATCGATATATAACCGATTATTTCTCGAAGCATTAAGGCAGTATTTGGGCAACTTTTGGGTATTGCAAACGATGTGAGCAATACCCCATGGGGTTTTTGACTAAATAAGCTTGGTGATAGTCTTCGGCTAAATAGAATTCGGGCGCCGCCTCAATTTGAGTAGTGATAGGGGCTTGATAAATATTAGTCGCATTTAATAAATCAACGGCCTTATGTGCATATTCTTTTTGCGCTTCATTATGATAAAAAATAGCGGAGCGGTATTGTGATCCACAGTCCGGACCCTGTTGATTCAATGTAGTCGGGTCATGCCACTGAAAAAAAGTACTCACCAATTCGCCATATGATATGACTTGAGGATCAAAAGTTATTTGAACTGCTTCAGCATGTCCCGTGCGGCCCGTGCATATATCCTCATAACTAGGATTAACAGATGCGCCGCCAATATAACCCACGGATGTGGTTTGAACACCGTTTAATTTAGCATATATTTTTTCTACACCCCAAAAACAACCTGCTCCAAAAGTAGCCTTTACGGGACCAGGTCCCAGAGGGACAGGTCCGGTTGCTTCCGAATTCACTGGACCTGTCCCTCTGGGACCTGGTCCCGTAATTCCCGTGATTGGTCGGGGGATATTTTTTTTCCGCCAAATAATCCCGCCACAAATTTCCATAAGGAGATAATGACAAAAAAAGCGCCTATTAGGGTTAATATTAAAACAATTGAAGTGATGATGGGGTGTTGCATAAAAAACCAAAATGCACTCACAACAGCCACGTCCTCAGTCACGGAAGCGGCTATATTTGTGACCGGCTCTGGCGACAAATTAATGGCCGCTCGACTAGTGGCTTTAAACGTATGCGTTTCCAAAGCTATAGCACCCGTGGATAAACCAATCACCGTTTGGGCTATAGGGCCATATTCTGAGCCGGCCAAAAATCCCATAACCAAAGCACCTGCTGGCCTAATTATGGTGTGCAAAGAATCCCAGGCTGAATCAACCACAGGGATTTTGTCCGCGCAGAATTCAACCGCATAAAGCAATATAGCTATACCAATAATGACAGGGCTTTGAACAATGTCCATGCTATCTGGCAAAGTTAGCCAACCCATGCGACCACAAATGCCTGTTAAGGCCACTGTTAAGTATAGGTTAATACCTGATGCCCAGCCAATCAAAAGTATGGCGGCATTTTGGGATAGGGTTTCCATTAGAATATTAGCGCGCTAATGTTTCTGGTATGATTGCCGTTGCCCATTCTGTACTCCTTAATTCAGACTGCTTATGACTGACTATGTGTTCCATCGCAAAATGGTACTTTGGCAGACTTTTGGCAACCACAAACAAAAATGGTTTTGTCTTCATCAAATTTAATGACTTCTGGTCTTTTATCCGTGCCTTGGTGTGACCCATCGCAATATGGCCCGTTTTGTGAAGCGCCACATAAACAAAAAGCCTTGGTGTCACCATTTTTAACTTCTATCTTAAAAGGACTCTTCTGCCATTCTGTCATAATGCTATTCTCCCAATGATATAAATACTCTCTAAACCAGAAGATATTGTACCACTAGAGCCGACACTACCAACTCTTGTCAATCTGTGGCAAGCGCGGAGTAAGTGACGTTCGTCATCCTGGGCATAAAGGTTGAAAAGTGCTGGTTTTTTAATCGTATTTGTTAAGAGAAATTTACTATCTAATAGTCTATTAGAGTCATTGTGAGCCGCGCAGCAGGCGCGACAATCCCACAGCAAAAGGTTTCTCTGGGAGATCATTACGCTGCTTGCTCCGCGCAGCTCATGATGACGCGCATGCCTCCACAGATGGAACTCTAATCTTGAGATATTAGGAATTACTCTGCGGTGGTTTGGTCTTGTTTTTGGGAGTCAGCGAGGAGTTGGTGGTAATAATCTAACCAATAAGCCTTATCTGGCCTATTAGCTTGGCTCGTAAAGACTGCGCCTTGGGATGTCATGGGTATAGACACTAGGGCCTGATTTGGAGGCGTTACCGTTTGTACGATGAATTGAGAATTACCTACTTCGGCACTATCTTCTAATTCCTCAGCATTTAATGGCCCATGGACTAATAATGTCAAAGCGATTATTAGTGCCATAAAGCCCAATGTGAATTTCTTAATTAAATAGTTGTGCATAAGTTAAATTTACCTGTTATTCACTGTTAATTCAATAGATATATATTAACAAAAATATAATAATTTAACAAATTTTAAGCACTTAGTCGGAAAGGGTTCAAATTGAGCGTAAAAGCTGTTTTTTGATGTGGCTGGCCCTCTTAATCCAGGGCGCCAATTCATGTGATTGGAGGTATTTATCGGCTGAATAAACAATTAGCCATTCCTTACCACCGTCCATGCGCATATTATCTAATGATAAGCTACGCATCGATTTACTCTTAGTTAAATCGATGAATAAACGCCTCAAATGTGAATTAAACAAAGCTTTAATGGACTTTTCATTAGGGCCTGAAACAATAAAATTATCAGAAAAAGCAGGGTAATCATTAAAGGAGATATTGCGATACCATGTCCTGCGAGCGCCATATTTGAGCCAAAAAAAAGGCAAATTCACATCTTTAAGCGGAAAGGCTATCACGGTCGCACTTTGCGGATAAGTAGCGCTACCCCACTTGCGTTTGGATGACGTGAAATCAAAACAATAATACAGTTGCCCCTCTATAACACCACGCGCCAATCGATGAACGCGCTTGTCTTGACCAAATTGGAATAAAAATAATTTGGATATATCTGTTGCCAATAAACCCTTATCGTCAAGAATCACCATGCCCATTTTGGCTGATGCCTGAATCCAATGTTTTTCTACACCCCCGCTCAACTGTTCTTTATAGTGGAATGCAAATAACAATGCCAATCCAATAAGCAGGCTAATTATAAGTGTGGAGAAGGCTATTAATTTTTTAGACATGTTTTGTGAGGGTTCGTAAATGAATAACCGGTATATTTATGCGCTCAGATTTAGTCCAAATTTGTTCGATCTGATTGAACAATTTTCGAGCCGTACCCATTGTACGTTGAGGAAATAGCGATTGAAGACCGGACAAAGATGGGCTGAAGATCGGGGTAGAAATGTACCTGCTATTCATTTACGGGGCCCTAATTATTGGTCAGCGGAATACTCGCGTCAACTTGAGCGGCATAACCGGCGTGAAAACCTTTTGTATACGACTCTCTAAATTCTGAATCATTGAGACCATATTCATTTGCAAAAAGTTGATAGCCTCCTTGAAACATAGGTGAGTCTAGTATGATTTTAGGGTCTTGAGACTCTATACCCTCTACTTGCTCAACTTGACCTTGACTATAGCCCAATTGATAACCTATGGCGGCAGAGTCGACTTGATCCGCTGACCAAACCTGGGGAGTCATTATCGTGAATGATGCTAAGGCCAGGCTCAAGGCCAATATTTTTTTCATACACTCATCAAGAAGTTGTCGTCGACTTGTTTACTTGAGCTTGGCGAGTCTGAAGAGACTCATCTTTAATAGTTGTGCTGTCATTTAGGTATTTACCCGTTGGCCCAAACGCAGAATTAACGGCGTCTTTTGTAATATCACTGGCACCTTTAGCTATATCCACAACCGAAGAAATGAGACTAGTGCGTTCATCGCTAACAACGGCGGCATGCACTGTACTTGACCCGTAAATAGAGCAAACAAGGACGGCTATGACGATTAGGCTATATTGACTATGATTCATTTTTTAAGGCCTTTATTTCTTTGGTTATGATTTTAAATCCACGATACATTAAATAAATACCGCCCAAAACGAATACAATGGTTATGAGCGCAATGTATATAGAAAAGCCTTGGCTAATACCTATAACTAAACATATCAATGCACCAAAAATAGCCATGGCCCCCGCAAGGATGGCATTCAGCTTTTGAGTAGCTTTCTTTTCTATGACTTGATTCAAATGACGTTTATCGCTTCTTGAATGTGATTGGCTCATATTTATCCCCTGTATAACTTGCTTTAGAATGATATACTACAACTCGCGACTGGCAAACAACAAGCTAAATCTAGACAATTAGAGCCCAAATAAATCTCATGTTCCGAATTTTCGAAATCCTAATAATAATCATTGATTTGGTCACCCTAGTATATATCGGCAAGTCCAAATTGAACTTATTGGCCAAGTGCATATGGATGATATTTGTGATTCTTTGCCCCCTGGTCGGAACTTGTATTTATTTTGCTATCCAAAACAAAAAAAACTAAGTCTTAAGGGCTAAGTAGATCTCTGCACATATTTAATGGTGCGTTGCGCGGCCTGGATGATGAATTCAATGGGGATTTGTTGAGCAATACTCCATAGGAATTTTTGACGCAACGATTTGGGAGCCGTGCCGCTTAATATACGTAAATAAGTTATATTATCGTCTATAGAATCTTTAAGGTATTGATTGCGCCTGCGCCTTAATTCGCTAATAACCGCTTCATCGACTATATCAAAATCGATTTTTTGTGTGCCTATATCAACTAAGGCAGTTGCCTCAACAATACCTTGGTATAGAGCGCTCGCCAAACCCATAGGAATTTCATCAGCCTCAATTGGGTTGATGTCGATATGAATACCAATACCCGCTTCTAGTGAACCAAGCGTGATCACGGCTAATTCAATTGGGTCACCAATGTGAATAAAATCATTCACTTTATATTTATTCAATAGGTATTCAACCCTTGAACTGCGTTGGGCAAAACGTTTGTCCAAATAAAAAGTCACTTCAGGAGCCGCTTGATGTATATGCTTCAATGTAGGGATTAATAAATCCAGTTGCTGCTCTATGTCTAAGGCATCCATATCAGCACTATAAGCGGATTCCAAAATATGAACGGCTTTAGGCACAGTTCGTTTAGAAGAAAATACCTTTGACCCAAGCTTATCATTAACAAAATCTCGTCGGGCTGAACGAAGCTCTAATTGATATGCCACGGCACTCCCTTGTACATATTTCTGCTCTAAAACTTTTGTATCATGCTGGTAGCTTTGGACAAGGTCTCTAGCATCATTAAGTTTGACAAAGAATATGGAGCTAAGCATGGTTTCTTCCGGGCTAAGATCAAGCGGCGTGCCCACCGGCATTAAATATAAAGTAATTTCTCCGTTTTCATCACGAAGCGCCTTAGGTGTTATGAGACTTGAGCCTAATGGCAGCGTATGCCTACCGTCGAACTTATTCCGCTGCAAATAAAGTCCATATAAGAATATTGGCAATTCATCCCCGGAGCCCGCATTACTATAGTCTTTTAAACTATCTACAAAATGTTGCGTGACAAGTTCGTCATCTAAAAATGACGTAATTCGATTGGCCATCCTAGCCTCACCTTTAGGAGCATCGCCTGGTGGATTAGAATCATCAATGATAGTCACCAGCTCTTCATGGCCATCTGTGATTTTATAATCTCCACGAACAAGGCTATTGTGCTGGGTTCGGTGAACTTTAATACGCGTTTCATCGCGTTCCAAATTAATACGGATTTGTTTAGCTGACATTTTTTTAATAAAAACAAAGCCTGCTCTAAATTCCCCGGCAATTAATCCTTTAGATTTTAATTCTGTTAACGCTTTAAATAGCCAATCAGGCTCATCAAAATTGCTTTTTCCTGAAGGATCAAAATTTTTGAGCAAATCAGGGTAATACCTGGCAACGAACGTGCCATCAACCGCTAATTGATTATATAGATTCTCAAATCCAAGCATCGGATCCTCTTCATATGGCAGTGACCGTATAGCGAGAATGATGTCTGGTGGTTCATTGAATTTAACAGATCGCGAAGGTGCAAGTATAAAATCAGGGCGATGGGTTTCGTCCAATTCTACGCCCAACCTCTTGCCGACATTGCTTATATAATCAGGCTGCAACCTTTCTAAATGATTCTCCACGTCCACTGCCACTGTCGTGATCTGGTCTCCAAATTCTTGTTTGGCTTCCATTAGCGCCAATTGACGGCCTGCTCCAATATCGGCCACAATAATATGACCTTTAGTTTTTATCTCTTGATCAATTAACCCTGAAATAGGATTCGCGGAGTTTGCTAATAAGTTTAGCCCCACATTCCTAAACTGACCATCATATGAATTTTTATCCACACGTTTTGAATCTCTTGGCTGCATAAATAATGTTCCTGCCATAGGATATAAAAATCTATCCGGCTCAACCTCCCGACTCATCCGCACCCCACCAACATCACGATCTTCATCTAAAGAGCTCCCTCCGCTCGTCGAATCCATGTCCGATTGGCTCTCGGTTAATTGTTGCAATAATTCTGGGTTGTGAATAAGTCCGTGAAGGCTATTAGAAAAAATGGATTTGTCTTTGTCATTTTTTACAGTCGACACAAATGTATCCCAAGGCAGAATCCAGAGATCTTGGGTTTCTAATAAATTATACTTTTTGGATATTTGATCTACTTGGGCTGAACTCGACAGTTTAACTGCGTAACTTGTGATGAATTCATTATTCGCACCCCCACCAGAAATATCATACGATCGTCTAAGTCCATTTTCTTTGCCTATGCGAATCAATTCTTCAGGCCAGAAGTTAATGCCTAATTCTTCCTCAGTTTCGCGGAGGACAGCGTCCAATGCAGACTCTCCGGCATTCACGCGTCCACTTGCGGACACTTGCAATTTGCCTGGAGACAAAGGCTTGGCTAAAGATCTTCTTTGCAAAATCAATCGACCGTCCGGAGTAAATACATATACATGCGCCACACGATGCCAAAGACCTTGAGCATGGACTTCCTTTTGCATTGCCTTCTGAGAAGGCTCTATAACGTAGCCACGCTCATCGACTATATCCAAAACATCTTTATCCCCACTTGCAATATCCCCCTTCACACCACCGACAATGACTTCCACACCTTCCAAGTTTCTCACGCTATCCAATGCCCTCTCCACAACTTGCCGATTCTCGCCCTCGGCCTCACGCGGCGCAGCCGTCCTTGCAGCCATTGAGTCACCCGACTCGTCCTCTCCATAAACACTTTTCTCAACTTCAGATTCAATATATTCGCGAAGCTCCACTTCTCCCAGATCATCAACGAAGGTGCTTAAACTATTTGAATAGAATTTGAGAATATATTGCTCCAGAAAAGAATCGATTGATTTTAATGGGACCGACCAAGGAAAGTGCGAAATATATTCACTCTCAATAAAATTTACAATTAATGCAGCTTTAGCTGGAGCAATCTCCATTCTTATTAAGCTATCTCGAAATCTTTGATGTCGAGATTGACGTTGCGAGGGTGTTTCCGAAAGAAGGCTAGCTTCTGCTGCACCACCAGTCAATTCTTCAACTCTTTTCTCGGCCACTTCAACTGATCCGCTATCAACCTCAACTTCAAGCTCCACACCATCAACAAATCGAGACTGAACCTCCCAAATTATTTGGACGCCTGAGAAACTCTTTTGAACAGGTAATTCAGCATCATGAAATATTTTGACAACATCATCCGATTGAGTGCGCTTACTCCATTCGAATCCTTCATAGCTTTCTAAAGATTCACTCTTGTGGTACTCGCGGTAAGTTATATTATCGGCTGCGCCCACAACGACTGTTGTTCCGACTCCCAAAAATCCTGTACCCTTGCCACCAAGTGAGTCTCCAGGCTCACCTTGAATAACTGCTATGGATATCGGGACTCTCGATCGGCTATCCTTATTAACAAATCCTGGCCCATTATCCAAATAAACGAATTGTAAATACGGGGTACCTTCTTTATTCACAATACGCACTCCAATCAGCCCTCGCTCTAGACCTCTAGGTACGTCCCCTCTATGTTGTCTTAAATTATCAATTACGTTTTGTATCGCATTTTCTAAGCGATTCACATCAGCACGATTGATCTGTTTAAAAATTTTATTCTTATGTAAGTTTGACGAAAACATTTTCATTAATTCAATCTTGCCTCCAACAAAAACCTCAAACCCCAATTGAGACAATTGAATTAATTTGGAATTTTTGACGTTAACGTCAAATACATTAGGCCACACACCTCGCAAAGCCCTTTCTTCGTCCGCACTTAAGATTGGATCAGCTTTTTTAATAGTCAAGGACTTCACCCGTCTAAGCTTTTGCGGAAGATCTTGAACTGGATCAGGAGAACTTTCCCCCAGTGTTGGAGGGCTAGTCTGGGCTGCTATTTGAAACGAGGGCAGCTTAACAAGTTTTGCATAGTCAGGTACAGTCAGCGGTTCTGATTGGACTACATCACCCTCATACAAAAGACGGTTATGTTCCGCGCCTTTTTTGGCTCGTACAATAAATAGACTAGAATCGTCGCCGTTTTGAATACGCTCAATTTTTGAGACATCGAAGCCAAACTTTCTAAACGATTTTCGTATTTCCCGCCTATCAGAAAAAGCATTCGCTGAATAAGCAGTAATCGGCTTATATCGTTCTCTATAAGCATCTCTCTTAGGAATCAAATAAACTGACAATTGAATTTGTAATGCGCTGAGTTCCTGTTCAATGCGATCAAGCTCAATTGACGCTATGTCTGACTCAAAGCGCTGAGCTCGCTCATCATCTAATCCAAACGAATTTAATCCTTGCTGGATTCGATTCAATGCTTGGATAAAGTCGACGTCGTCTAAGTCACCTTTCAAATAATCAATGCCAAACTGGGCTATCGCGACATCGGCATCCAAGTGCTGCATCATTTGGCGACGTTCAAAAGCATTATCTGAATCCCATGGAACAACTACCCACAGCATTTCTAAGTCATCCTCACCCACATGGTATAGCGTGCTCAATACCTCTTCAATGGGTGTGTGTTCAATGGATTGAAAAGCAATCGCAACGCGGGGCCTCGACTCTTCAAAATCATGGCGTGTTAATAATTCTGGCGAAACTCTTAAATAAGTAATTTGGCCACCATTCGAATTACCTGAGTCCGATTGCGGAGCCAATGCATGTGCTCGACTTGCTTGCATGACATGGGCCAATGATGAATCCGGCAATGATTGCATTAAAGATAGGGCTTCAAATTGATCACGGCTACCACCAAGCACAAGCGTAGGTAGTGGATTGCCATCCTCTTTGGAACTAATCACATCTAAAGCCAACGATTTAACACGCCCCCAATCTTCGCGCTGAGAGGATTCCCAATCATCCGCTTGAACTTTAGCCCAATAATTGGACCATTGAATAGCGCGCCCATCCACAAAAGGCGTGATACCAAATTCCTTTAATAATTCACCCTTCTGAGCTGATCGAAAAACGTCTTCCAAACTCACCGTCTCGTTACTACCGTCATAAGATCGACGAAGTCTTTGGTGTAAGCGTCTTTGTAAGTGAATGGTTTCTTCCACAAATTCTTGACCGCCTAAGGCAAAAGCAAATAATAGCTCTAATTTAATCACCTCCGGGCCTGACAAGCGATAATGATATTCAAAAGCATCATCCAACTCATGTAAGTTCTGTGCGATGCGCTGAGCAAACATAACAACGCCAATAGACTTTTGCCACATATGCTGCTGAATCATCATGTCGCGATTAAAAACAATATAAGTCTCCACCCCTGGCTGTATGTCAAAATGACTAGTAAGAATGTCCCCCACTCCTTGCATATAATCTAAGAGCTCTTTTTTATAAGGTGACTTGCGCATGCTCATAATAATCTCGATATGACCGAAGAGATCGAGGGATATAGTCGTGCTATTCAAGGCGTCGTGCATATTACTGCGAATAGCCTGAACATAATGCTTTAATTGCCAAAGCGCTGCCGCATTAGGTTCTTCGGGCCCAGTGACATCGGTGTAAATATTTTTGACCAAGGTGTCCATATCTTCAAAAGCCACCCCAAATTTAGCCTCATAAGCATCCATTATTTGGCGCCTATTGTCTTTGTCCAAAATCACGGCTTTTATCTTGAGAGAATCACCTAGCTTGTACAAGAAGGTTTCCATATTCATAGACCTTATTTCATCAATATCCATAGCTGCCAAAGCTCCCAATGTACCCGCCACATGCCATTGCACAGAAGATGGAAAGTGTTCTTCCCAATAATACTTAGCCATTTGACCAAACAAATTCAAGTCCTCATCCTCCGCCATCCTAACTCCAAAAGGATTGGGCGCTTGGTTGATGGTTTGGTCTGAGATGGGATTGGTGCTGGGTGTTCTTGCGCTTAGTCTGGCGCCCAAATAAAGGCCGATTATTTTTTCGGCGAGATTGATTAGGCGTAAATCTGTTTGAGTAGAAATGAATTTTTGATAGGTTGGCAAGAATGCTAATACCTTATCTGAATCACGTTTCAGGATCCTCATTTGAGTCACATGAAAATCATAATAATCTACAAAAATTCGAGCTGAGTTATTAACTACCTCGTCTATATGTTCGTCGTCATCAAGGTAGGCAAAATAACCTTCTAAAAAGGCATCTATTATTGTTTTGGCATTAATTAAACCGCTTTCATCCATTCGTTTTATATCGGCAGATAAATCGACTAGCTGCACTAAGGCATATATTAAATCCGCCATAATAATGCGCTCAACAGTGGTTTTGTTTTGAGTCGCTTTTTCTTCAAGCCAAAAGGCACTATCAAGATCATGAATGCCAGCCAAATTGACATCGGCCGTTGAGCTGGGAGTGTCTATCAAATTATAAGACATATTCCCAGGATGATAAAATCCATGTCCAATACCTGAATTGTGTAGGTCGCGCAAACCCAAACCATTGAGATATAGGCCATCTAATATCTTGCCAAAAATCATGTCCTCTACTTTCATGCGACGTGTCATGAATTTAGGCGTACCCATAATGACAAACCCCAAGGGCTGATCTTTATAATTGATATTTGGGAATGTGCCCCATCCTAAAGGCACTTTTAAGAAAGTTCCATTTAGAGGCTTGTGATCGGCATAGAATTGAGTTGCTATTCTATGTTCATTAACAGCGCCTTTTTGTGTTAGTCCACCCTCAGGATCAGGATTTGATGGACCAAAGAGATTCGCAGTAACATTCCCCCTCCCCGCATGGCTCTCGGGTGTTTGGGATTGATTCACATAAAAACCTTTGATTTGAACCTCCGTTATCATGATCCGGTTCCACTTAAACGGATGAATTAATTCATAAACATAAGAACGTTTATTTTCCTCATTAGCAGCATTCTGCGAAAGTAATATGTGTATATTAACCTGATCCTCTTCATTCAACATATTCCAATACTCTTTATTTAACTCGCCCAAGCCCCCCTCAAAAGAATAAGCCCTCGTACCGGCCTTCATGGTCTTCCCATCATCAAACTCACCCACATAATCCGCCATTCTCGAACTCTCAATCAAACTACTCAAAACATCCACATTTAATTCTCCGGCCAGTGTCGAGAACGATAATGGAGAATTAGTCATTCTGACTGGAAGTAATGACATGGAATTAGCGTTATTGGGCGATGTGATTCTAACGCTTTGATTGAGGAGCAGCTCTTCGTAAAGTGGGCGGTTGGTCTCATGCGTTACTGTAGGCGTTAAAGATATGAATGACATATTCTGGGCCTTGAGTTGTTTTTTTAAATTGGGGGTATGATACCCGCCGGTTATCATTATTGACGCTTCATTATCGTCTGCCTCTATTTTCTTGATCGCATTTTGAATAAAGGCCTGATCTCTCGTTAAAGTTAATTCATAAAACTTTTGCGCTGACTTAATAATATCTTTGAAGTCATTCTTTAGGAATAGGGCTTTTTCTTGATAATCTTTTAATTCTAGTATTTTTTGATTCATAAACCCGGCAATCTTCGTGATGTCAAAAACATCTTTTCTAGAAATGATTTGGGTATAGTCTTCACTTTGTAATTTGAAGTCGATGAGATTGGTTAAAAGCTTGAGGTTGTCGGATAACAACCATAGCGATTGCTCATCTTGGGTTCTTGCTAAGGAATATAATACCTCCGAATCCAGAGCAGCTAATTCTGACATGACTTGTTTGGCATCAAATTTCTTAACTTGTTTTAAATACCTGGAATATTTCTTTAGCTCGGGATATGAATCTATATTTAGTTGCGCCAACAGACCGTGCATCGAATTACCCGATGCGTCTTTATCAAGAGCATTCAAACTAAAACTAGAGTCGATTAAACCCATATCAACACGCTGCTCTTCCGATAGGTTATTCACAAGATCTGAAAAGTCCAAATCAACCTGTT
>JBLINS010000001.1:0-66892 GCA_047639455.1 Candidatus Omnitrophota bacterium | reverse complement strand
CGCTCACATAAACGTAAAATTCAAAATCATCCGAATTGACATCAGACTTCTTCTGCTTCTAAACTTTTTATGGGATACCTACAAACCGGCGCATCTAAAACAGCAGGATTTAGACAGCCTTTTAGACTCATCCAGGACGCCTCATAATAAGCACCGTAGGTATATAGGACCTCCTTTTCAGTAAACTCATGCAGCGGTGTAGGATACCCGCTGCCGTATAGGCGCCTCATTATGTTTTTTTTAATATTAAATCTAATCTTTTTTGTTTTTATCTATGTATTAATCATTTGTGCCCGCATAATCACCATGTCCGGAATATTTATGATTTTTGACGTATTTTATGAATAAGATAACTCCACAAAGATGGTGTGTTGTTTATAAGAATTATGTTCACACCATCTTGGTAGGAGATCGTCATAAAGCCGTGTAACTGGATCCATGCGTAGCAATGAAATTAAGTAAAAAAATCATCATATGGAGGATATGGTGATTATGCGGGCACAGACTTTTACTAGGATATTCGCGTTTTAATGTTTTTGCTCGAAATCGGGTTTGAATATGGCTATAATATATGCATGTCTAAGCAAAAGAAATTGCTCGTCGTTGATGACGATCCAAACATTGTGCAGCTCATAAAGAACCGTTTAACACATGCGGGCTACTTAATCGAAACGGCTGAGAATGGTGAGGAAGCCTTAGAGCGCTACCACAAAGCATTAGAATCTATGCCTTATGACTTAATACTATTAGACTTAATGATGCCGGGTATTCACGGTATGGATGTATTGAAAAAAATTCGTGGTGAAGAAGCTGTATCAAACATAAACTCTGAAGACAAAGCCAAAATTGTCATTTTAACAGCCTATACCGAAAGCAAAGCTGCCACTCTATTACATGGCGCTAATGATAATTGCGACAAGCCGTTTAGCGCTGAAGTGCTCCTGCCCAAAATAGAAACAACGTTAAATTCCTAAAAAAAACCTATTTATATTGAAGTAAGAATCCATTCTCATAATATTCAATGGATTTAATGATAAAAGGCATTGGTTTGTCTGGATCATTCACGGCTGTATCAAACATGTATTCGATGTTGCGAATGATGAATTGGGGCAGGCTAATGGATCCTATTTGTAGTTTATTCAGTCTAATACGAAGTCTATGTTCAAAATTCGGCCCACGATCAATATAAAAAAAACCGGAAGACTGAATAGGTTGGAATCCTGATCCAGAATCGAGCGTTGCGCTCCCCGTGAACCCACCTTCAGTTAAAACGACCCAAGGGTCTCGGATATAATCAACATTAGCAAAGGCACCAGTTAAAAATGAAGTGACGTCATGATCAACAACTATTCGCTCCGTGTCACCTTTAAAAAAATTACTACTTTTGTACACCAAAAAATTTTGAGCCTGAAAAACTAAGGCTGGAACAATTTTGTTTAGCACCGAGAAGCCTAGAGGTTTTTTTGTGAGTTTGGGGACTGAGATATAAGTAGTGATCGTCTCGCCAGCGCTAACGCTGCGCTCAACCGAAGCTCGATTGTTTGAGTCTAATTGACACACCTTGACCACGCCCTCAATAACGCTAATGCGGGTGGTGCTTTTGACTCTCTGCTTGTGTTGAAATAATAAGTAGCTGCCAATGCCCAAGCTAACTACCAATAATGCAATAATAATTTTTTTCAATGCAATACCCCTGCGGCCCTCACGCTACAAAAAATCAGTCATTTGGCTATCTTTATTCGGGTGCTGGCTTAACAGCTCTTCAGCTTTTTCTTTTTGTTGAGCAAAAGCTTCAGGCGTTGTTTTGGCTGTGCCATCTAACTTATTTAATTTCATGTGGAATAATTTGCGACACTCTGCGCCAATTTGTGTTTCTAGCAGGTCTAATTGAGTGTCTTCGCTTACTTCGTCCATCTCGCCCTCCGAAAAATAGCTGGGGTTATGTAATCTTAATTACATAACCCCAGCGAATTAACTAACTATATGTTCAATGAATCCAACTAATAACTAATTTGATGACCAGATCTCTTTAGCTTTGTCCATTTGACTATCTGTCAAAACTGCCTTTATGTCGATATAGGTTTGAATGTGCTTTTTGGCATTTTCACCCCAACCAGCTGCTGTTTTATCTATCATGTCATTTAAACCAGCTTGGTCAATCGGTTTAGCGTGCATATGTTGCTTTAAGTCCATTTCAAAGACTTGCATATGTGCCGCTGAAAGAATGATTCCCTTACCAACCTCATGCTTGATAGCTTTGATTTGAGTGACTTGATCATCTGTTAAGCCAATAGCTTCTCGATTATATAAAAAGAAATGCGCCTTTTTCATGATTTTGGCGGTTATTGGGCATTGATAACCTTTATCCTTACTTTTTGAACAAGTCTTTGAAGATCCTTGGCCTGAATACTTGCAAACACTACCTGAGCATTTTTCGCCGTACCCCGCTATAGCCGGCGTTGTCAATAATACGCCTACACTTAAAATAATAATTCCTATAATTGATTTATTCATATTCTTTTCTCCCTATCGTTTTTTTTGTTTAGCAAAACATGCTGTGATAAATGACTTAACAACGTCCTGATGGGCTTTGGCCACCAATTCTTCTCTGCTGGGCTTTTCTTTTAATGGGCTAATCTCAGTGGAAGTGCCCTTAACCCTTGATTTCCACAAGACTTTTTGAGATTCGGCATCACTAACTACGAAATTGGCTTGTAAGCGCGAATAACCCTCTTTTGTCATGGCGTCATAAGCTGCCATAGGTAATGACATCAATGTATCTATCGGATCATCATCAGTATACAAAAACTCCGTAACTCTCGCTGACACAATGATATCAGCTCTATCTACATCGTCAACTACAGTAAAATTAATGCTTTTTCGATCGCTCAATGCTGTATCCAAATTAAGACGTAATTGAGTCAAATCCAAATCTGCACTATCTACATCTGTGCCAAAATCTTGAATGTAAATGTTCACGGCCTTACCTTGATAGCGCTTAAACAAATTCTCATCTCGCGGAGAAGCCCAACCACTTGCGCTCACGGTTAAGAGTAGAGCGGCTAGACATAAAGCTATGTATTTTATTTTCATAAAGAACCCTTTATAATTTTCATAGTGTCTCTAGTTAAAGTAATTCGTTTTGTCTATATCGCTATTCGATGCGGCCAGCTAATAAATTAGCAATCGGTACCGTAAGCGATATTCTTGAAAGAACTATATGCATCACAACTGTCAATGGAACTGCTAAAAACATCCCAACAATACCCCAAATCATACCCCAAAATATCAAGGCCATCAAGATCGTAACTGGGTGTAAGTCCAATAAATCGCCAATAATTTGAGGCTCCAATATATTGCCGATAATGAATTGGATCACACCTGGAATAACTATAGCCAATGTACCTGTCAATGGCGATAAGTGGGGGCTAGCTAAGACAACTGGCAGAGGCAAAAGCGTTGCAACAATAGATCCAACACTCGGTATAAAATTCAATATGAAGGCAAATAAACCAAATAGTGTCGCCATATCAACTTGAAAGAAATTCAATACCGCAGCCACCAAAATACCCGTCGAAGCTGATGTTATGAACTTGGTCGCAATATAACGCTTAATGCGACGTTCGCCTTCTAGCCAATCTTTATTCACAATTCTAGGTGAACGTGCTTTGCCTAATACTAAAAAAATAACAAAGATAAGAACCAAAAAGCCTTGGCTAAAAATTCCTAAGATCGCATTAATCACAGTACGAATCATGGCTCCGGCATTCTCACCCATATTCCGCAATATTGGTCCACTCAGAGCCTTGACATCAATGCCAAATTGTTCCAAATGCACATTAGAAACAATATTGCTCAAAAATACTTCTATCTTTTGCTGATATTGAGCTGTGTTCTGGGCGATTTGACTAATGGACGACGTGATCACAAGCCAAATGAGGATTAGAATCAATACACCCAAGGTTAATGTAGTAACTAAGGCTAATGCTTTGGGAAAGCGTAAGTATTTTTTTTGAGCATCTAGTAATGGCGTTAGCATAGAGCTAAAAAATATGGCTAATACAAAGGGTATCATCACAGGCCTCAGCCAATACAACGCAAAGGCCGACGCGACTACTGTGAGAATAAATAAACAAAGCTTTTGAAAGCTATCTTCGCTAGTTGCTAATTTCATAAGTCACTTATTTTAGCCTATTTTGTTGCACATGCCTATACCTTCTCACTGTCTCTACACCAATTCAAAAAAAACGTCCCAAAATCCCCCTAATACATTGCACCCCCAAACTAACATCAAAAAAAACCTACGCTTCTAAACTGACGAATCTTAAACCGCCAGGTTTAAGAGAGTCCCAAAAGTCATCCAGGTGTTTCATTATTATAAAGACTACACTCATTAGCCGGAGGCTTTATAGGATCTCTTCTTTCATAGACTCCGTAGCGGTGCAGGATGCCCGCTGCGTATAGGCGCCACCTTATCTTTTTATAAAAACTAATATCTTCTACCTTTTGTATATTGTCTAATTTTTTTGTACTCACATAATCACTATATCCGGAATAATTTTGATTGTTGACGTATTTTGTGAATAAGGCAGCTCCACAGATATGGTGTGTTGTTGTTCAGAATTATGTTCACACCATATCGGTAGGAGCCCGTCATAAAGCCGTGTAACTGGATCCATGCGTAGCAATGAAATTAAGTCTAAACAATCATATTATGGAGGGTATAGTGATTATGTGAGTACAGGCTTTTGCTAGTCAACCTACCAGATATCATCCTCTTACTTCTTATGCATTATTTCATCCTAATTGAGAACATCTGTTATAATTTCTTGATATGAATTCTAATCATCCTATATATAAACTACTCAAAGAACGAATTGTATTCTTAGATGGCGCTATGGGCACTATGATTCAGCGCCACAAACTCGGTGAAGCTGAATATCGTGGTGAGCGCTTTAAGGACTACACTCAAGACCTTAAAGGCAATAATGACTTATTGTCCCTAACCCAACCCGACATTATCCAAAGTATTCACATGGAATATCTGGAATCAGGGTCAGATATAGTCGAAACCAATACCTTTAGCGCTAATGCCATAAGTATGGCTGATTATGCTATGCAAACAATCGTCTATGAACTTAATTTTGAATCTGCCAAAATCGCCCGCGCCGCTTGTGATGCCATGCAAGCTAGAGATCCCAAGTCACCGCGCTTTGTTGCTGGAGCTATAGGGCCCACTAATCGAACGGCCTCCATGTCGCAAGATGTGAATGACCCAGGCAATCGAGCCGTCACCTTTCAACAATTAGTAGAGGTATACACGGAACAAATCAAAGGTCTTGTAGATGGTGGTTCTGACTTACTCTTAGTCGAAACCATATTTGATACTTTGAATGCAAAGGCCGCCCTTTTTGCTATTGACCAATATGCTGCGGACACTCAGAATTATCTACCGGTTATGATTTCTGGAACAATCACTGACGCAAGTGGTCGCACTCTTTCAGGTCAAACTACAGAAGCCTTTTGGTTATCTCTACAACATGCCAAGCCTTTGTCTATAGGTTTGAATTGCGCTTTAGGCGCTGAGGAAATGCGCCCTTATATTTCTGAATTATCCAAATTGGCGGATTGTCATATTAGTTGTTATCCCAATGCAGGGTTGCCCAATGAATTCGCAGAATATGATCAAACGCCCGATCAAATGGCGGCACTCGTCAAAGACTTTGCCGATAGTGGCTTTATTAATATCTTAGGCGGATGCTGCGGCACAACGCCTGGCCATATTGCGGCCATGGTTCAAGCTGCCAAAGGCCTGCCGCCCAGACAAGTAACTGATAAGCCTATTCACACAACCTTAAGTGGCTTGGAGCCTTTGCGTATTAAAGAAGATTCTATATTCGTGAATATAGGCGAACGCACCAATATCACCGGTTCACTCAAGTTTGCGCGTCTAATTAAAGAGGGTCTATTAGATGAGGCCTTAACTGTTGCCCGACAACAAGTCGATGCAGGCGCCCAAGTCATTGATATTAATATGGACGAGGCTATGTTGGACTCCAAGGCCATTATGGTTCAATTCTTAAACTTAATCGCGTCTGAGCCTGATATTGCACGCGTGCCTATAATGATTGATTCGTCCAAATGGGATGTGATTGAGGCGGGACTCCAATGTTGCCAAGGCAAGTCGGTTGTCAATTCAATTAGCCTCAAAGAAGGTGAAGAAATTTTTAAAAAACACGCCATACTTCTGCGCCGCTATGGTGCCGCGGCTGTAGTCATGGCCTTTGACGAAAACGGTCAAGCGGATAACTTAAAAAAACGCCAAGCCATTTGCCAACGCGCCTATGATATTTTGACTAAAGAAGTTCACTTCCCGCCTCAAGACATTATTTTTGACCTCAATATCTTTGCCGTAGCCACAGGTATAGAGGAACACAATAATTATGCTGTCGACTTTATTGAAGCCTGCAAATTCGTCAAAGCTAATCTCCCCTATGCGCGTATTAGCGGTGGTGTGAGCAATGTATCCTTTTCTTTTAGAGGCAATAACCCTCTACGCGAGGCTATGCATTCTGTTTTCCTCTACTATGCTATTAAAGCTGGTTTGGATATGGGCATAGTTAATGCTGGCATGATTGAAGTCTATGACCAAATACCACCCGATTTATTAGTCAAAGTCGAAGATGTGATTCTCAATCGCAATCCCAATGCCACCGAAGCATTAATCGACTTTGCCGAAAGTTATAAGTCCGAAGGCAAAAAAATAGTGGATGACTTAAGCTGGCGTGAACAAAGTGCCAATAAACGCTTAGAGCATGCCCTAGTCAAAGGCATCACTGAATATATTGAAGCCGATACAGAAGAAGCGCGTCAAAGTGCTACGCGCCCAATCGATGTGATTGAAGGCCCCTTAATGGATGGCATGAATGTGGTTGGAGACTTATTCGGTGATGGCAAGATGTTCTTACCTCAAGTCGTTAAGAGTGCCAGAGTCATGAAAAAGGCTGTGGCCTATCTCAACCCCTTCATTGAAGCCGGCAAAGCTAAAGGTGATAACAAGGGTGCGGGCGTCATCATCATGGCCACGGTTAAGGGTGATGTGCATGATATAGGCAAAAATATTGTGGGCGTGGTCTTGGCTTGTAATAATTTTAAGATCATTGATTTGGGTGTCATGGTGTCATATGACAAAATACTCAAAGCCGCCAAAGAACATAATGCTGATATTATTGGCTTAAGTGGCCTCATCACGCCGTCTTTAGATGAAATGGTTACGGTGGCTTCGGAAATGGAGCGCCAAGGCTTTAATGTCCCCCTCTTAATCGGAGGGGCTACCACATCCCGAAATCACACAGCTGTCAAAATTCAACCAACATACACGCGTGACATCACCATTCATGTTAAAGATGCTTCACGAAGTGTGGGCGTGTGTAGCCAACTCATGGATCCGGTCAAAAAAGCAGACCTAATCAAAGACATTCATTTGCAATACCAAGAATTAAGAGACTTACATGCTAGTCGCTCAGGCAAAATTCCTTATGAATCTATTCAAAATGCGCGACAAAAAGGCATGCAATCTGATTGGTCCAAAGTATCCATCACCAAGCCGTCTTTTTTAGGCACCAAAACATTCATTGATTATGACTTGGAAGCCTTAACCCAGCGAATTGACTGGTCACCTTTCTTCCTCACTTGGGAAATGAAAGCTAAATACCCCAATATCCTCACCGATCCTAAACTCGGTGTAGAGGCGACCAAATTATTCAATGATGCTAAGACCATGCTCAAAGAAATCATTGCCAAAAAACAGCTTCAAGCCAATGCTATTATTGGTTTATACCCAGCCAATAGCATTGGTGATGACATAGAAATTTATGCTGACGACACTAGACAAGAAGTGATTAGCACCTTACATTCACTTAGACAGCAAGCGCTCAAAACTAATGCCAAACCTTATTTAGCCCAAGCTGATTTTATTGCACCTAAAGATTCTGGTGTCAAAGATTACATTGGTGTCTTTGCTGTGACTGCTGGCATGGGAGCGGAAGCTTTAGCGGCTCAATACGATGCCGAGCATGATGACTATCGCAGCATTATGGTCAAAGCAATTGCAGATCGTTTGGCCGAAGCCTTAGCTGAACATATGCATGAGCGCGTGCGCAATGAATTCTGGGGTTTTAGTCCGAATGAAAGTTTGAGTAATGAAGAACTCATTTCTTGCAAATATCGCGGCATACGTCCAGCACCCGGATATCCAGCTTGCCCCGATCACACCGAAAAAAATCATATGTGGGACCTATGCCACATAGAAGAACAGGTTCAGATCAAATTAACCGAAAGCACCGCCATGTTTCCAGGTGCATCAGTTAGCGGTCTATACTTTGCCCATCCCGAAAGCGTTTATTTTAGCCTAGGCCGAATCCAAAAAGACCAAGTCGAAGATTATGCCAAACGCAAAGGCATGACCATCCCCCAAGCCGAAAAATGGCTCCGACCCAACCTCGCGTACTAAGTAAAGCTACGCAACTGTCACTTTTGTGTGTCTAAAAAATATTTGAAACTAATTTTGAGACTGTCATCCTGAGCCGCTTTTGGCGTAAGGATCTCCCAGAATGCTTTCAGACTCAATGCAAATAACCAATTAAAAGACTTTTGCTGTGAGATTGTTACGACACCCATTATAATTTATTAGAGTGTCTCACAATGACAATCTTGAAAATGAGTCATCCATATATTTTGGACACCTAAAATCAGACCTTCTCAATTATTCCTGTATATATTCAGTATTACCAGCTAAAGCAACTTCAGCTTTTTTAAGTTCTTTACCTAAATAGGCTATATGCTCTTTATTGGTGAACCAAGCTTGAGGCTCTTGCTTTTCAGATTCGAATAGAGTGTGGTAAATAGATTGGGCTGTTTTGCCAATGAAGATATGCGTGATTTTATGCTCGTAATTACATAGAGCTATTTCGATATTCTTTTTTTGCATGTCAATTCGGATTAATACATAACAACCCGGATCCTCCTCATAATCCTTAATCGGATTATGAGGAGGGCAATTGATTTCTTTGCAATTCGGATGTTGGTTTTGTTTTTTCCACATAAATTAAACCATTCTAAAACTTAACCTTGACTCCAAAGTTCATATTAAACTCTTCAGCTGGATAAACGTCACGTGTGATGCCTGTATTCGCGATTACAGTTTTCTCAATCTCATAAGTATTATACTTGGTATCAAAGAGATTATTTAATTCAATGAATATCTCCACATTCTTTTGTTGATAGGCAAAACGTGCATCAGCAATATAATAATCCCTTGCCTTAGCCTTATTATTATCCAAATCATTTCCTATCACCCTATCACCCACATGACGTCCTTGTAATGAGAATAGGAAGTTGTCCCAGCATTTAAGCACAATTTGTTGCGTAAATAAATGTTTGGGCACTAATGGAATAACATTACCGTCACTCACCCCACCTCTAAACTCAGGATCTTGATAGGCATAGGCTAAACGCAAGTCTAACTTATTCACAGATTTAGAATCTATGAATTCTAATAGATTCAAATTAAGCGCGTATTCTATTCCATCACGACGAGTCTGTTCGTAATTATCATTCACAAATGTGCTCGGATCAAAATAGATTTCATCCGTGATATCCATACGATAGGGCGTGACACTACCTTCAGCCCATTCATTAAGACTGTACTTAATCCCAAATTCAAACTGTTCACCTGTTTGTTGTTTGAGTGTCGTATTAAGCCCCGAAAAAGTGCTATACCATTCATCCGTTGCCAAAAACCTAAAGGTCTTCTGATAGTTAAGGAAAATATTCGATCCTGGCGCCAACATATACTTCATCCCTACAAGTGAGGACCATTCATCCGGGTTTTGGGATGTGAATTCAGAGCTACCTCTATCATCAAAGTCATACTCTGCTTCTTGATAGCGCGATCCCAAATTCAAATACAAATTATCTAATGTTTCGAATTCTAGGAATCCATAAAAGCCGATTTCACTTTTGGATATCGTGATATCGTCTGAATTTGTGCCACTGCCAAGGATATCATTATCCGTATCATATAAATCAAAACCTAATACAAAATCTATATCCTTACCAAATAATTCGTGATCAAACACATACTTAGACAATAAACCCCATTGCTTTATAGTTCGATTAGAATTAAATGTGCCAAAGAACGAATCGAGAACATCCCTATCCTTATAAGTCAAATCAAAAACAAAACTACCCCATTGCCCAGCTTCAGGGCCTATAGCTATATCCACGCCTAAACGCGTAAAAAAGTCTTCGGTTTTGGAGAAGTTAGTATCGGCGGCACCCCTTCGCCCAAACCCTACAAGTTCAGCTTCATCTAAACCACCAGGTAATTTAGTTGAATCATTATGTCCGCCTATTTCAATATCAACGTCAACGCGATCACCCCATTCATAGGTGAATCGTGAATTAAAATTTCGTGCCAATACATCACTTCGATCTCTATAACCCTTGTAATCGTCATAACTCATATAGGCATAATACCCCAATGCATCTACTTGACCCGAAATTTGACCTGAGGATTTGTAGCGATCATAACTACCGTATTGATTTGTCCATTCAATAGCCAAATCTCCAGAACCTTTTTTGGTGATGATATTGATAACGCCAGCAACAGCATTGTCACCATACAAAACACTACCAGCCCCTCTAAGTATTTCTATGCGCTCAACAGCTTCTATGGGTATTTGAATCAGGTCTGGCCCTGACAAATCAACTGAATTGAGCTTCCGATCATTCACAAGAATGAGGACATTGCTCACAGATGCATCTCCAAACCCACGTATATCGACAATGGACGTCTTAGGCGTGCTCCGATCGTAAACATTCACTCCGGCGACTTGCTCCAATACATCGGCTACGCTATGAGCTCCAGATGCCGAAATTTGTTCAGCATCTATCACAGTCATGTCCCCAGTCAATTCATAAGCATAATTGGCAATGCGTGTGCCTGTAACGATCACCTTATCAACTCGCTCATCCACAACCACTTTCGATGGTTCAAAAGTCATTTCTGCTCTCAAAATATGGGCACAAAATAATTGCCCGATTAGCACACCAACTATAATTCTTTTTCTTTTTTTCATTATGTAACACTCACTTTTTCCATACAAAAAAACGGGTATGCTCTGGAGAGCATACCCGTTAATCTTGGTCTCGACTACAATCATGCTCATCTTGCGTGAATCATGATCACTTCATATTTTGGTGGTATTCGGACTTGGTTGTAATAACCTTACCGTGGCGGGACCGTCTGGGATTCTCACCCAATTCCCTCATTAAACCTCACTTATCAACGAATACAAATAAGCTAGGTGCCAAAATATATTTAATTTATTAAAGAACTATTTTAATGCTTAAAAACTATTTAGCTACCTGACGAACCACAATACGATTAAGAACCCAATCATAACCGCCAACCAAAACGATGCTATAGCAAATCGTGCTGAATAAAGTATTTCTAAAAAATGGTATCGCCATCATATAGCAATTAGATAAACCGGTAACTGTCTTGGGATATTGAAACACCCAAACACCGAGATTTGAAATAAAGAAGAATACAAGGGCCGCGCCGAAGCCGCCCAAGGTTAATTTTAATAAAGTACGATTCTCGCGCAGCAATAAACCAACGCACACGCTTCCGAGTACAGCCACCCAGGTAAAAAGTATTCCGGGATATATGCCCAAAAATATATCGGACATGAACATTAGCGCTAGAGGCACTAAGAACATTTGCTTCTTAGGCAAATGAATGCCGGCAAACAATGCCAATGCCAATACAGGCGTAAAATTCCACATATGTGGAATCAAGCGACTCAAAAAACCAATGGCCAATATGCCAATAATCGTATATTTATTCATATGCGAATTGTATCCCAAAATCAAACTCTTGTCATCCCCGCGAACAATGTCATCCCCGCGAACAATGTCATCCCCTCGAAGGCGGGGATCCAGAACCTGCACTACGCAATAATTGTTAGATCCCCGCCTCCGCGGGGATGACAATCTAATTACATTTTATTAATAGCGTCTTTAGCTCTTTGAACGGCTTTGGACTTCATTTCTTTAGCTTTGCCTACAGCCCTATTTTTAACAACTTTAGCTTGTTTCATTGCAGCTTTACGCGCTTCACCGTCTAATTGCTTAGCGGCTACTTTAGCTTGAGCAAACGCGGATTTAGCAGATTGTTTGGCAGCTTTGAATTGAACCTTGGCTTCTTTTCGAACATTCTTAAACTCTTTTTTAGCCATTTTTTTGGCAGCCTTTTTAACATTGCCCATTTTGCCTTTAGCGTCAGCTTTGGCCTTTGCAGCCCATCCTGGCGCTTCAGCACAAACAACACTTGGAACGCTAACACCTACAACTGCGATCATTAATACTAAACCAAATATTTTCTTCATTTCTCATTCCCCCAAGTCAACCCGCGCGTAAATTAATCAGCAATTTTATCACACATTGCCCCCAGCCCCGTCATGGCGAGTCGCCTGCCTCTCGGCAGGCAAGCGCGGCAGGCGTGGCCATCTCATATCATACTTCACAAATGAACATAGCTCTTTTAGGAGCGGGATACCCCTCTATGGTTCGATTCACATCAGTTGGATACAAAAATTGTGGCAAAGATTCGTAGTCCATCCACTCGGTCATGCGCTGCTCTTCAAAAGAGGTTTGATTCACATCGACTAATGCTATGTTCTTAAAGCCAACTTTGGCTAGCCACGATTCACACAAAAGCAGCGATGGTATTGTATATACGTTCCGCATCTTGGCATAACGTCCCTCGGGCCTTAAACACGCATCGCCCGGCTCATCAATCATCAAAGTTTCTAAAACTAGCGTGGAGCCCTTATGACACAGTCTTTTAAGACGCTCCAAATGCTCAATAGGATCTTTGGCATGATAAAGAACGCCCATAGAAAGCACCATATCAAAGGTGTCAAAATTCTGAGGGATTTGCTCCAAAGTAATTGGTAATAAATTAACGTCATTATGCTTTAAATAATGTTGCACCATTAATAATTGTGTCTGATAAAGAATATGCCGCTCAATGCCCAAAGCACTTGCTGCACCCTCACCCATAAGACGCCACAAAAAATAACCATTCCCACACCCAATATCAATAATGCGTTTACCTTGTAGTGATGGCAAAGCGTTCTTTAATCGATCCCATTTCACCCAACAGCGCCACTCTGTGTCTATTTCGTTGCCAAAAAAATCATAAGGACCTTTGCGCCAGGGCATTATTGTTCGTAAAGATTTGAGCAAATCTTGATTTTGTTCCGTATCAATATCATTCGCATGTCCAATACGTATGGCATTAGAGCTTAAGTCAAATGAGCTAGGCAATACTTGCGGTAAGTTGTTGAGGGCGTCAAGCCACAAAGGAATATGGCCATTTGCCTCAACATTCCAGGCAGCTTCTATTAAAGGTCTCAATTCACTTTCAAAAGATTCAAGCCCAATATAATTTTCTAAATGCGTACGGTCTTTGATCATTTACGTTTATCGATTTGCCAATGTGTTGTGACAATGGCGACGTCTACATTCTCGCTATTACGAATAATAGACCGCATGGGCAAAGTGACAGGATCCCAAACTAGTGGTAATTCAAAATCACATTCGGCAATCAAAGCACCTCTAGCTTTAGCTAAAAAATCAATGTCTATATGCGTGGCTATGCATCTATGTGATTCAGGTAATCCCATTTGCAAAGCCATGCCTGTTGCTAATTCACCCAAGTTAGTCAAAGCAATTGCATGGATGCAGTCCAAATGATTACGTATAGACTTCCTATCCTGCATTTGAATCCGCGCGTACCCAGATCGCATCTCCAATATCATAGCCTGAATACTACCTGTGTAAGGAATACGACAACCCAAATTCAAACTGAATAATTGCCTACCCCAAGGTCGTTTATTCCACTTATTCCATCCTCTAGCAAATTCATTCATCAATAATTTCCACCCTCAAAGTATTTAATATGGTCTTCTTTAACCCCAGCATACACCAATCTCTTTATGCTGGTGAACCAAAAGAGAACCGGCCGAGACAGGACGTTTTACGTCCTGTTGGGCACAATCCAAATTACAAACAGCCAGTCAAATTTGACTCACAAGTCTGGCTCGGTCTTGTGCTAATAAACACATATTACCATTTCAGAACCTACCCCCTTATTTGGGGCACAGCCCATTATTTTAATTTGGTTGTGCTGGTGCCTGATTTCCCAATCAGGACACCAAATGCTGGTAGCGAGTGGGCGATGAATAAAGAGCCCATGCTACGAGCGGGCCGAGTCAGTGAGGCCCCTAGAAGGGAACCGGCCGAGACAGGACTTTTTACGTCCTGTTGGGCACAATCCAAATTACAAACGGCCAGTCAAATTTGACTGGCCGTTTGTAAGTGGTTGCCCGACTAGGGCTCGAACCTAGAATACAGCCTCCAAAGGGCCGTGTGTTACCATTACACCATCAGGCATTAAAGTTGTGTGTAAGAGCGGTAATTTTAGCATTGGAGTGTTTTGGGGTCAATCAATAAGGGGTTATGGGGGAAATCCGGCGTCTACTCTTTGCTATTGTGGAGGGAGCCAGGTGAGGCTGTTGGCGAAGCGCCAGGAGAATTGGCCGGGCATTCCGTAGAGGCCGGTTTTGTGGCCCGCTTGCGCCCATTCAATGGTATTTGGCACTTGGGGGCTTAAGCAGGCTAATAAAAGCATTAACAATGCGCCACGATAAATAATAGGCCATTTTTGGGTTATATTCCAAATCACGATTAGGAGTATTATCCATATGGAATAATAAGCAGGCATCAAAAAGCGATAAGGGTCTGGCATGAATGTGACATGCCTCCACGACCAGAGCATGATTAGAAAAACAATGTAATTAGCGGTTAATAAGTATAAGATTTCTTCAATAGAAATAGGATTGTCGCGATGCTTAAACCTTTTAATCATGAGTAAGCAGCCAACTCCTAATAAGACAATCCCTGCAATATAGGTAGTTGCCGGCCAGGCTGGTAGCCAGCCAATTTCAATAACGTAATTGCATACATTCTTAAAAACACTTTGCGCCACAGACAAAGGCTCGAATTGGCTCATATCATGTGTGCCGCCAACACCTCTTTCAAAAGCTTTGCCCGTTTTTAAAAAATGCTGTCCAAACCAAACGCCTAGTGGCAATAAAGCTAAGCCCGTACCAAGGATGATCTTTTTACAGCGGGTCCCGAAGTTATTTTTGTCCCACAATAATAAACATAAGCCAAAGCCAAAGACATAACTAGTAGCCGCATAACGCGTAAAACTCATACAAATTAAGGCCAAGTAGGTCAAAAACAACCACTTCTTAGACGCATGCTTAAAGTATTTCCATATGCAAAAAACACTTATCTGAATCCAAAGCACAAATAAAGACTCAGTCAAAACATAAATATGGTGCATGAATATACGTCTATCCAATAAGAGCATGATTTGAATCACAAACCCCGCCCCCAAACTCCGCGTAGCTAATAAAACAAGTAAACCCGCCATAAATAGATTAGCAAAAAATATACCTGACACTAAGTACAAGGAGCCCGCCTGTAAGCCCACTCCGCATAATCTAAACACCGCTAATAGGTGCGAGAAAAATGGCTGAAAGTTCACAACAGGCATCGACACTCCACCCGTCGTGCGATTAAATATCGCTACACCCTTCCCCGCGGCAACATGCTCAGCTATAGACATATAACGCAATGAGTCCTCAGTCAAACCCAATTGATACGGACCCACAACCCATAGCATCCCCATTAACCCCAATAACGGAATAATAGCTAAATAAACCAAATTCATATTCATTCGATTATGCATTTGAACATTCTACTACTTTAAAATGCGGTATCAGTTATTTACTGTTATAATTAACGTAAGTCATGGCCAAACAATTAATTGCGTTAATCTCTATCTTCATTTTTTCTGCATCTACTTATGCGGCTGAGGTGAATGATATTACTACCCAAGACATACAATCAAATCTAACACAAGCTGCGACATGGATTCTAAATCCTCTGCCTAAAAAAATTAGTGGTCCTCTAGGTCAAATAGACTATGGCTTAAGCTTTGAAGAAAGCTTAAAACCTCAATTCTACCTACAATCCGTTTATGCATTGCAACAAGATGAATTGCGCAATCAAACTCTCTTTTTACAATCCAGAGTTAGCTACAATGGAACTGATGATGATGTCTACAATATTGGCACAGGTTATAGACGGTATATTGAATCATTAAACGCATTAATAGGATTCAATGTCTTTGGTGACTATCAGCGCGATCCAGGGCATGCGAGAATTGGTTTTGGGTCAGAGGTTTTGGGATCCAATTACGACATCCGCATGAATAGCTATATACGCCTCAGCCCAAGACGGCGCATTGAAGAAACTGAACTCAGCGTGCTTTATGAAAAGGCGGTTAATGGTTTTGACTTTGAATTTGGCATGCCTATACCCCATGTGCCTTGGATCAAGATTTTTGGTGGTGGTGAAATTTATGATTATAAAATTGCTGAAGATAATCTATATGGCTGGACGAGCCGAATAGAAATTCAACCTTTAAAAAATACAATTATTAATCTATATATTAAAGACAATAACAAAATCGAAGACATTGAATGGGGTGTTGATATAACATTCGAACTCCACCTTGATCAAGATGCGTTCAAACCACTAAACCTATCAGAGCGTGCTTTTTCCAATAATGATCCCCGCGACAAATCGCTTATACGAGTTGAGCGTAATAATAGAATTCACACAGAGCGTTTTGGAGTTGCTAAGTCCAGTGGGATCAGCTTTGAGGTTGGGCGAGTATGAAATATGGTCTTTTTTGCCTAACACTCATTTTTATGAGTTTGTATTCATATACAGCTTTAGCAGCTACGGCCGATCCCACCGTTTACAAAATAACCATGAAAAAAATTGAAGTTTCGACAGATGGATCAATTTTCATCACCCTTGCTGAAAATGATGCTGTGATTGATATTGCCTCCGTTAGCTCTGGCATAGCTGCAGCACAATATGTGGGCAATGTAGACTTGCCTGATGGCACCTACACAAATATTCGTGCCACGATCTCTAATAGCTTCACATTACAGGGTGCTATTACACAGGATGCTGGCGTTAATACGGGTACCCAATTTTGTACAGATGATGATGGCACTCCGACTACGGGTGGGGCTTGCGTGTCTGAGGAACAAGCCTTCACCATCACTAGTGATACAGGCTTTCCGGCTGGCTTCACACTTAGTGTTGGTGATGGCACAATCACAATTTTGGATACCACCAACACCTTCACCATCAACTCAGACTTGGGCCCCGCAACTTTTAGATTATCTTTTGATGTTTCTAATGCACTTGTCATTGAAGCTGATGACACCGTGCACCCAGACGCACCCTCAGCCACAATAGCCAATGTCTAGAGCCGAAACAACACCTGTAGTTGCCACTGCTTAGAATTGCTTAATAATAGTCAATATTTAGATTTAATTTAGGTTATATTTAGATTAGTTGCCTTGAATTCTCCTATTTTGTCGCCTATACTCTTATTAGGGCACAATATGGGTGCTCTCAAAGCTCTTTTAAAGAAAAAACCCCTAACAGGGGTAGCAAAAGCATTTATATGCTGGCAAACCATGTGAAAACATGGGACGCAAAACCATGGAACCTCCCCTTACAATGAAGGAAGGTCAGCCAGGCTACCAATAGAAAAGAGGTGTAAAGTGAAACGTATCTCAACACTCACAGCAATAATCTTCACATTGAGCACATTAATCATCGCCTGTCCAAGTATAGCTGGTCCCAAAGGGCATGTTCAGAATAAAAATAATGTAATGCCCATTCATACCCCCAAGCAATTACAAAAGTATAAAAAAATCAAACAAATATCGGACAGAAATACGGCTTTGGGCAATAAGGCTAAAGTTAAAGCCAATTCAAAATCGATTATCGAATCACTCCGGCGATTAGGCCAAAATGTATTCAATGATATAAGCAGTAACAGATTTAAATCGATTAACTATACGCCTATAAAAAAGACTCATCTCAATACAGTCGAAGCCAAGCTCTATCATGGCGACCCAAAAACAACCTATCATAAATCTGAAAATCGATATCACTCTCTAAAACAGAGGGAGCGGGCTGACGTTGTCGTAGAGCCCGAAATACAAACAATTGATTTGTCGACCTGGGAATTAAAAAATCAATTCTTAAGTAGTGATGGAAAGTTAAATACTTATTTCAATCCACCAGCTGACTCCGAATATAATTATGACTATATTCTCATCATATCATCAGCTGAAACGAACATAATTGAATCGGTTTCCGCCACAACCACGACCACATCGACCGAAAAGCCTGTTTTGGATGGTATGGAATTAGTGCTCGTGAGCACGGCACCCGACGGCACATACGTCGAAACTTGGCTCAAACTTGCAGATGGAGAAACGGATTGGTCTAAAGCAACTATGCGGATTAAGATCACCTACAATCCAGATGGATCAATACTTGAGTCTGAAATGAAGGTCACCGAGACCCTAGACCCAGAAACATTCGAAGTTTAGATTACGGAACATCGTAGAAGCAAGTGGTGCGTTAAACCGTAGTTTGAGAGTGTGCAATTCTGTGTGTCTGAATTATTTTTAACTAGCATCATTGCGAAGGACGCGAATTACATAGTGGTGGCAGTAGCGATATAGGCTTTGGGGTGGGTTTGGCTTAGTTTATGGGCTATATTTTGAGCTTGTTTAGGCGTATTACAAATGGTGAATAGGGTTGGGCCACTTCCGGATACGCAGGCGAAATCGGCGCCCGCTTTGAGGAAGTCTTGCTTGAGTATTCCTATTTGTGGGTATTTGGCTAGAATGGGTAATTCTAAAATATTCCACACAAAATCGCGTACATTCGAGTTTGTAACAGATTTGAGTCCATGTGCTATTTCAGTCGTGGATACATTAGGTGTGTGCCACTGTGAGCGAAGAGATTTATAAACAGAGCCCGCAGATACTTCTAAGCGGGGCGTTAAAAATACGTGGTGAAACCTTCTTTTGCTATTCAGAGCTTTTAGCTTTTCTCCGCGTCCTTGGCCAATGGCAAATGGTGTATTCAATGTAAAAAAAGATATATCACTCCCAAATTCAGACCCTAATTGCGCTAATTGCTTAGTGCTTAATTTGAGTTTCCAAAGTTGATTGAGGGCCATTAATGTTGCGGCCGCGTCACTCGAACCCGCGCCAACTCCAGAGGCAATAGGCAAATTCTTTTTTAAGTGAATATAGGCGCCCCGATTAACTTTGCAAACGGATTGCAATTTGAGCGCTGCCTGGACGACTAAGTTTTTGGAATCAGTGGGCAGCCCCTTAGCATTGGTGGTGAGAGTTATGCCCTCTTTTTTAAGGCCAAAAGATAATTCATCATAGAGGCTGATGCGTTCAAACAATGTTTGGATATTATTAAAACCGTCGGGTCTCTTATTTAAAACTTTGAGAACCAAATTAACTTTGGCATAGGCTTTTTTGTGAAGGGTGTACTTACTTTTGGGCATTCGAGGTAATGCCATCAACGCCGAATACCTCTAAAGCATTCTTGAACATAGATGATCGATTCGTGTCCATTTCCAAGTATTGATCCATAATGCTTTCGATAGTAATTTGTTTACTGATGTACATATCCATAGTCTGCCTATCAAGCTCGACTTTACGGCCATTCAAAAGATCACGAACAATTAGTTTGTCATAATCTTTGAATTTATAACCCTCAAAAACGTCTTTACTATCGATAAGCATTTGCTGCAATTTACTTAATGAGTTATTGGTATCAAAAGATAATAATGAGAGGTCGAATACAATTCCTTCAGATGTTTCGATATGTCTACCATCAAAGAGCTCTTGAGGTGCTTCTGGAGCTGGCGCCTCTTCCTCATCATCATCTTTTTTCTCAGTTTTGCCATCGTCAGCATAGCGGACTCTCTGCAAAATCTGCTGAATAACAAAGTCCTCTAAAGAAAGGTCCTTTAATTCAAACACCTCACCCTTAACATCTTTAACATCGTAGCGCGATTGCTTGAAGACAGTCCGCTTCATCGATTCAGTAATCGACAAAGCTTCGGTTTGCGCTTTTTTGATGTCATAAATATTGCGAATAATCAGCAATTCAATACCCTCACTACGACCACGTATACCTACGACGATGAAGTTAATGTCTTGATCAGTTGATAGGGCTACACGCGAAACAACAGAAGTTAAATTACCTAATTTTACGTGGATATCCTTGGGGATTTGTGTGCCAGCTTCATCCAGCATGCTATCTAAATAGAGCATGGCACCAATGGTTCCGCCAGCATTTTGGCTCAAAACATCTAAGCCGTACAATTCCTTACAAATGGATTTGATCTTTTCTTCAATTTGGCTCCCAGGAAACGAAGGTTCAACAGCGCATCCCGATAGGGCAATGAGCGATAAACATAGGCTTAGCGAGAGTAAATTAAGAAAAGGCTTATTCGATTGCTTCACCAGGTTTATTACGCAGTTTGCGCACTCTATCACCACCGTTTGTTTTGAAGATCTCAACGATGGTGTCATAATCCAACTCTTCTTTGGATAATAATTCTTGAGCAAATTTATCAAACACATTACTTTCAGTAGTCAATAATTCTTCAACCTCTTTTAACGAGGTGTCAATCATGACTTGCGTGTCAGCGTTTAGTTTGTTCTTAATATCATCAGAGATTTGTGTCTTAGGAATGGCCGTATAGTCACCAACCAGGCCACTTGCACCCATACCATATCTCCACACCATATTATGAGCATAAAACATCGCAGCTTTAAAATCACTTGATACGCCATTAGTGGTGACGCCAAACTTAGTTTTCTCAGCAACATAACCCGCTAAGGCGACTTTAATTTCGGCAATCAAATGCTCACTATCTTGTGAATATAATTCTGAGATATTTAAGGGCTGCACATGTCCGAGCGCACCACCACGGCTGATAATCGTCGCATAATTGGCTTCTTTTTCTGGATGTAAGTAATAAAGCGCAACTGCGTGACCAGCTTCATGATAAGCCGTCATAGTTCTTTCTCTATCAGTCATTTTGAGCCTATGCTTAAAGCCCAAGTCTATGCGGTCCATTGCATTCATGATGTCTTTATAGTCGACTGTCTTTTTATCTTCACGAGCAGAAATCAAAGCGGCCTCTTGAACGATATTATTTAAGTCCGATGGAGTCTTATATATAGCTTTACGAGCTATGCGTGCAATATCCATGGTTTTATCATATGTGATTTTATTCAAATAGAATTTAAGTATAGCTTCACGTTCAGTGGCGTCGGGCTTTTGGACCATAACCTTACGGTCAAAACGGCCTGGACGCAATAAAGCCTCATCTAATGTTTCTTCACCCGCATTCGTAGCACCAATCACCACAATATTGCTAGATGAATCAGACAACCCATCCATTTCTGCAAGTAATTGATTCAATGTGGAATTTGTTTCTTCACTACCACCAAAGGCGTTAAAAACACGTCGACGACCAATGGTGTCCATTTCGTCTAGGAATATAATACAGCCGCCATGTTCATCGGCTTGCATGCGAGCTGTCTTAAAGATTTGGCGCACGCGTGATGCTCCCACACCTACAAACATCTCAACGAATTCAGCACCCGACATAGACAAAAATGGCACGCCAGATTCAGTCGCAATAGCCTTAGCTAAATAGGTTTTACCGCAACCTGGAGGTCCCATCATCAATAGGCCACGCAACATTTTGCCGCCTATTTTTTCTACTTTTAAATGGTCCTTGATGAGCTTCACGATTTCTTTAGCTTCTAATTTGGGTTGTTCCATACCAATAACATCTTCCCAATGAATATTCACCAAGGATGCATTGATATTTTTTTTCTTAATTTTTTGAAAACCACCGCCATAATGCAACCAATAAAGCAGCACAACAAATATAGCCGCAGACACTATGGATTGAATGGGCATAATCGACAACCATGCCATTAAATATATTCTTTGATAAGAATCAATGCGGCCTAATACAGCCCAAGGTAATGCAATCGAAAATGCCAATGCAATCACAACAGCGAGTTTGATCCAATGCTTAATAAAAAAATACTTCATTCTTCGTTTCCACATATATTACTAACCTCTCCTTTTTATAAAGCTAATACTGATAAATTTTGATCTTTGACACTAGGGTCTTGATTAATTAATTCTAACGCTTTATTCTTCTCACCAAGCTTGCCGTAGGCGTCAACCAAATGTTGGCGAATCACAATATCACCGCCATCAATGGCCACGGCCTTTTCGAGCTGTGCAACAGCCTGATTGTATAAACCTTTCTTATAATATGCCCAACCAAGGGAATCAGCAAAAGATGCATTCCGCGGTTCGAGTTTTAGAGCCTTGCTTATGTATTCAACGGCGAGATTTAAATCTGAACCTGTCTCAACTAATAAGAAACCTAAATAATTGTATGCTTCTGCATTCCAAGGATCAAGCTCTATTGCTCTTTGTAAATATACTAGAGCTTTATCTATATCGTTAATGTCATCATATAATACACCTAAATAGAAATATGTTTCAGCAAAGTTTGGATTCAGCTCTAGAGATCGGAGATAATACTTAATAGCTTGGTCGAATACTTTGGTTTCAGATTGAATATAACCCATCATGAAATAAATTTTGTGGTGTTGCATTCCATTCGCCAAGGGTATGTTTAGAAATCGCATAGCTTCTTCGGTCTTTTGCAACTGAATGCACAACAGAGCTGCGTCTAGGGCTGCGTCCACATCTTTTGGATTATAAGCCAAGGCAGCTTCGTACTGACTTAACGCAGCATTTGTGTCATTTTGTTTATTATGGAGCCGCGCTAAATTATGATATACGCGCGGATCTATGGGCGTGAGCTTGAGAGCCTTTTCATAGGCGTCAACCGCCAAGGCTACATTGTCTTGTTTTTCGTATATCAAACCCAATGCCACCCAAGCTTTTAAAGAATTTGGGTCCAAATCTATGGCCTTAAGTAAATGACTTGCAGCATCATCCAAACGTCTCAATCTAGATTCAATGATAGCTAGATTAAAATAAGTTATGGCTGAATTAGGTTTGACTATGAGTAATTGATTAAAGGAATCAATGGCATCAGAAAGTCGATTAGACACAACGTATATTTCAGCTAATGAAGAAATCACAAACGCATCTTCAGGGTTTTCTTCATGCGCTAAAGTTAATTGTCGGATAGCGTCATCATATCTGCCTTGGCTTACAAATATAAGCGCCGCTAATGCACGCGTATGAAAACGTTTATCACTAAGTGCGGTAGCCTCATCTAAGACGCGATCAGCTTTAGCCTGCATGCCCATATGTGTGAGCATCACGCCATAATGAATTTTGGCTAATGTGGCCTTTGGGTCCAATTGAGTTGTGGATTTAAACTTTTGAGCGGCGCGGGCTGAGTCGCCTTTTTTTTCATACAAAAGTCCCATAACAAAGTTTGCATAAGCTTTGGATTTGTTATGCTGCTCTTGGCTGAGATTTATAGGCGTACTAATCTTGTGCAAACCGCCTTTAATTCCAAATGACATTGGGTGAGAATTCAACCACAATAAGCCAATTGAAAAAAGCGCTCCAGCTAGACAAGATATGATAATCGAAGTTTTCTCTTTCAAAGGCAACCTTTCAATCTTGAGAATGCACTTCTGGCTTGGACAAAGCGTATTTGTCCAAGCCAATTAATCATCTAAATGCGATTTATTTTTTCTTGTGTCTATCACGACGACGACGTTTGCGACGTTTGTGAACAGACATCTTATGACGTTTGCGTTTCTTGCCACAAGGCATATGCTTTTCCTTTGGTTCAATCCTATATACGTTAGCGTTCGATCAAAATATTATTTGGTGCGACGCTATACTTAGAACTGGGTTATTATTTTATCAATCAACTACTTTATTAAGAGGATACTCAATAATGCCAGATGCACCAGCAGCTTTGAGTGCCGGTATTAAGTGCTTAACCTCACTATCATCAACGATAGTGTCTACATCTAGCCAACCTTTAGCTGACAATTCAGCCACCGTTGGCTTTTTTAAAGCCGGTAATTTTTTCAAAATCTTATCCAAGTCTTTAGCTTCAACATTCATCTTAAGGCCAACTTTACTTTGAGCTTCAATGGCACTTTTGAAAAGAAGCGCCATGGCTTCGATTTTTTTGCGCTTCTTTGGATTATCCCAAGCTGCCTTATTCGCAATGAATTTGGTAGTCGAGTGACAAAGCGTTTCCACAATACGTAAATTATTCGCTCTCAAAGACGATCCCGTTTCAGTGATATCAACAATTGCGTCAACTAAACCGTAACCAACTTTAACTTCAGTAGCGCCCCAAGAAAACTCAACATCTACTGGCACGCCATGTTTTTTAAAATATGCTTGGGTAAACCCCTTGAGCTCTGTCGCAATGCGCTTACCCTTAAGGTCTTTAATCGACTTTATTTTGGATTCATTAGGCACAGCCAAAACCCAACGAACTGGACTGCGGCCCGTTTTGCCATAAACCATATCTTGAATACGGACAACATCCGAGCCATTTTCGAGTATCCAATCCTCACCCGTTATACCGCAATCCAGCGCTCCTTGCTCAACATAACGAGACATTTCTTGTGCGCGTAATAAAACAGGGTCTAATTCATGGTCGTCTATAGAAGGAAAATAAGAGCGTGATCTCACACTCACCTTAAACCCAGCTCTGCTTAACATCTTTATGGTGGCTTCCTGTAAGGAGCCTGATGGTAAACCGAATTTCAGTTTAAATTCTGCCTGCTTTGCCATATGTTTCCTGTATCAAATGTTTAATTATCTATTAAAATAACCCCAAAAGCGCCTTAAAATAAAGGTGGGGTGCTCAATGAAAAGAGCCCTATTATATATAAATTATAAGAATATGAAAGATTTAAATGCGCATTCCAAAAGATTGTCCGCAAAGCTATAAATCAGTGAAATAAGATTGTATCATCCTCGAAAGTATGCGTCAATTATACTTATTATTGCTTAATTTAACTTAGTTTCTGTACTATTAATCAACCACACCCCGCAACCAAATACCATGCATGTCACAGCACCCCGTCATTACGAGGCCGTTTTGTGGCCGCGGTAATCTAGGTCTAATAACTACCCAAATCCATTGATATCTGACGTCCAGAATCTAATTTACCCTAGATTGCCGCGTTACTGCTACGCGTAACTCGCAATGACGTGGGTGTAATCTGATTGTGGGCATACCCCCGCTAATCAAAAAATATTTTATTTCGCACTAAAAACAACGGTTTAATTAGCGTCCGTATGCTATAATTTTCCGATGATTAAATGGTTGCGGCATAAAAAAACTCAAAGATTTGTTGTTATAGGGGCTGCTTGCCTGATTATCCCTGGCTTTTTGCTATTTGGCGTCTCTCTCGACGGACTTGGCGGTTCTAAGGTTGCCGGGTCTATAGGTAAAAAGAAGGTTTCGACACAAGCCTTTATTGATAACTACAATGCCTTGCGCCGCGAATTAGAATTATTTCACCAAATTGATCCCAACTTACTATCAGCCCAAGCCGACTTTGAAGAACTCACCTGGCAACGCATATTATTAGTTCACGAAGCTAAAAATCGCAATATTAAGATTAGCAATACTGAAGTTATTGAATGGCTACAAACCCAAAAAGTCTTCTTTAATAAAGGTGAGTCCTTTGACCCAGCTTTTTACGATCAAGTTCTCAAACAATATTTACGCGTTGAGCCAAGGTCTTTCGAAGAAGATGTCAGGGACTTTATGGCTCTGCAGAAAGTTAGAGACAATATGCGTGGTGATGCGGATATAACGGATGATAAAATCCGCGAACTATTCAATTCACGCTTTGTCCTGCGTGACATTGATTATTTAACATTTTTATCCACAGAAATATCAGAAGTGCCTGAGGTTACGGATGAAGAGTTAGAACAATACTACGATTGGATCAAGGACAGACTATTGTCTCCCGAAATGATCCAAGTTTCCATTGTAGTATTGCCTGATGGCGTAACCGCACCTGCTGATGGGGATGTATTACATGAGTTGATTCATGACACTGGAAGTCGAACGCCTTTCTTTGGCCGCAATGACGCCATTCCCAATATTGGTATTGCCCCAGAATTATCTCAAGCGATCTTCGCATTGTCTAATCCGGGCGACCACACTGAATGGTTAGCGCACGATGGTAAACAATATCTCTTTGAACTCATCATCAAACAAAAACAAGCACCCATGTCACTAGACGACGCGCGCAATATCTTAATCAATGACTTAACTCAAAAAAAGAAATCCAAAGCCCTAAAGGACGAAGCTAATCAATTCTACACGTCAGCTAAAGAAAAAGGTTTTGAATCCGCTGCGGACGATCTGGGCAAAACCATCACTGCCCTAGACGGATATCAACCCGACCAAGAAATCAATGGCATAGGCCAAATCCCCGGCATCAACAAAGCACTCAGTGAACTCGCCTATAACGAAATTTCGCAACCCATACGCATCCAATCCGGATACGCTCTTTTTAATATACGCCGCATAGGTGATCCGATTGAATCATTATGGGACAGCAAAAAAGATGAGCTCCAAAAAGAACTCAAATTCAATTATGAAGTCGAAGTCTTTGAAGCTAATATCACCTCACTCTTCGAAAAACTAAGCGTCAATACCAAAGCCATGCAAGGCCTCTTCCCTAAAAAATACGAATTACTCGCCCAACAACAAGCCGCGGTCTCCGGACCAAACCCAATCCCAACTCAATAAATTCACAGCTTCAACTACAAGTTTTTAGAATTCCATTTTATAAAGCCTGCGTCATTAACACCGCGAGGTTTTAAACAGCCTAAACTCTTAATGGGTTAACCGCTTTCAAACATGCAAAAAGTTGTCAAAAACATAGTCTAAAGACATTCTGTGGGATCCTCACGCCACCTACTACGTGGTGGCTCAGGATGACTGTGGCGAACAAGGGTTTTCGTAATCTGTTTCAAACCCGTGCCTTTAAAACCGCCCGGTTTTCAGGATTCCTTGTTATAGCCTGCGTCTTTAAAACCGCCAGGTTTTCAGGATTCCTTGTCTAAGCTGCGTCTTTAAAACCGCCAGGTTTTCAGGATTCCTTGTCTAAGCTGCGTCTTTAAAACCGCCAGGTTTTAAACAGCCTAAACTCTTAATGGGTTAACCGCTTTTAGACTTTGCGGCGGTGAGGATACCCGCTGCCTATAGGCGCATCCTTTTGTCTTAATTTTATTTTCCATTAATTATATTTTTTGAGGAGTTTTAGTACATTGATAATTAGTGTCCGCATAATCGGTATATCCGGAACAATTTTGATTGTTGACGTATTTTGTGATTAAGACAGCTCGCACTGAGATGGCGTGTTGTTTAATAGATTGATGTTCACGCCATTTCTGTAGGAGCTGCGTTCACAAAATTAGTTTCAACAATCAGATTGTGGAGGGCATATCGATTATGCGGGCACAGACTCTTATTGAGCTTTTTTATCTGCTAGAGCATTCACGGGAGCGAATACTTCATCTAAGTCATATAGCTTTATCTTTTGTCCTGGACGCCCCAGCATATTGATATATGGAGTATCATGTGGATGCTTCCACTCCATCATAGGTTCAACACGATTCAATAATGGATCATCATGGTAAAAATCAAGCAAAGCCCCAAGGCTAGTAGATAAATAATGACTAATCATGCCATATTTATACATGGCGTATATTTTTTGCCAATCCAAATGATATTTTAATTCATCCGCCCCATTCAATTGAACCGTAGTAGTCTTTTTAGGAACTCCACGTGGAATATTTTTATTAGTAATATCCTGTCTTCTGAATAGCGGAAAATCTGAAACTATATCCTTTTTACTAATTCCGCGCTGATCCAAATATTTCTCTATAGGTTGCATGGTCCATAATTCTTGTGTGATCAAATGACATTGCCATGCGGCTGACATGAAATAAATCGCTAGAATAATCAGCATGGCCAATTTAAGCGCTTTTATCCCCAGACACCACAAGCGCTGCACTGTATATGCGAATGAGAAAGATATTGGTATAGACATCCAGACCAAGGATCTCCTAAATATAGGCATGTCTAATAAATACATAGCCATAATCCAAACAGTAATGCCCGACAACGCAAGACTTAGGAAAAGTAACATATTTCTTTGGCGTCTGCATATGGCAGATACAAGCGCAAATACAAAGCAAAATAGAATCATTGTATTTCTAAAAGTCACCAACGCTGAGGTCCAAAATAGCGCGCGTCCATAGGTATTAGCAAATTGTATAATTTGTTGGGTTGAGTTCTTTGACTCGAATCCTTGAGTGATAGTTTTGAATTGAAATATATCTAAAAGATACGGCATTGCGTCCACTTTTAAAATATACGTTTGGTAATATAGATTCAAGGCTTCGAGACTAACCAAGGCGCTCAAAGCACCTAAGCCAAATAAGCTCAATAACCAAATCCCTCTAAAACCTATCTCATCCCTCTCGACGTATATAGCCAAAATCATAAAAATAAACAACATACTAATGGGCGCAAAAGCCGCTGGATGAGAAAAAAACATCAGCGCTAATGGTGTGCCGGCTAAGAAGCTTATTACATAAGATCTTCGATTCAATGCAATTCTGCATAGTAAGATGCTGATTAAACAAAGAAAAACCATATAATTTGAGTAATATAGCATTTTGACAAAAGCTAATTGATAATCATAAAAAAGATAAAAAGATGCAGTTATTAGCCCTATGGCCTTCGAAAAGTATCTGCGCCCAACGCCATAAATCAAAATAATATTCATGCAGCCCACAAAACCCTGAAGATAATAAGCTGCATCAAAACTATTAAAATATGTAATCAAGGGCTTGTTGACAAAATAAATTAGGGGTGCAAATAATTGAAAGTGAAAAGCTCTATTCTCATCTGAATGCGTTATCACTACGCCGGATAATTTGTAAAAATTAAAGTAGAGCATGCACATCAATCCGATGCATATACAAACACGCAATGCAAAGATTTGGGAATTTTGCCTATTTAACATTTTTACCTGCAATAGATCGGGATTGTTGAATATCGAGCGCCACTTTTAAACGTTTATACGTTGCCAACAGATCTTCTATGCGATATAGGCTCATAGTTAGCCCATCCTTAGACTGCCGAGTTAAATAAGGGTTATCGTGAGGATGGCGCCATGTTTGAAGCGGTTCGGTGTATTTTATGATCACGTCCTTTAAAGCGGGTCGAATATGTTCCCCGCCAATTCCAGATGAAATATAATAATGGTGTTGCCCAGTCAAATATGAATAAAAAATCTTCTCCCAATCAGGTGGGCTATTATGCCCTTTTTTAATTGTCGGCGTATGTGTCGATATACTACCCTCTAAGTAATTGTGGAGGCGGTTGATGGTATAAAAAGCAGTCACTATATCTTTTTTTTCAATATTTTGCTCATGCAAATAAGAGTCTATATCGTCCAAACTTAGTAGTGAATGTGCAATTTTATAAGAACTTATGCCGCTCATTGTAAAATACACCAAAGCCAGAATTACTGCGGCTATTTTCAAACCATTTCTTCGCGAAGAAAATAAGCCCGCCAAAGAATAGGCAATACAAAAGCTAATACTCATTGCAATGACTGTATAGTGTCGCAAAAAAACCGTGTGCTTATTAAATAATCCCGCCGTGAATATAATCACGAGTGTGGCGATTGATATAAGCATCAAGCCTAGTGCCTTTTTATCCTTAGAACGCCATGCGAACGATATGGAAGACAAAATGCCAATATACACAATGGCATGCCGAATGAGTCGTTCAGGGGATCTTAATTCTGAATTAATTAAGGCGCTATAAGCATGTTTGATAGCATTCCAACCCATGGCCCCCGCATAAAGTTCTGTAGAAGAATTTTGTTGATGATAGCCCATATGTACAAAATACGACCGATTCATTGAGTCTATGGGCATAAAAAAACAATGGTCAACCAAAAGTATCGCTGCAACAAAACCTAAAAAAGCTAATATAGGGTACAGCCACCAAGCATTGGTTGACTCATAGGGGTTATGACTGAATTTTAAAAACATTAGCCCCAACCCAACACCTAAAACACTTGCATAAGCTGATGGATGCATCATCAGCATCATGCCCTGACAAAATCCTGCCAGAATATACAGCCATGGCTTATTCAGTTTCTCGGCTTTTAAAAATAACCAAATAGCCAATAATGCAAAAAAGGTAACCAGAGTCGAATAGAAAAGGATGCGGGCATATGCCAAGGGTAGGTCTAAAGTAATATAAGCCAATGCAACTAGCATAGCGAACCTATGTGAATACAACATGCGTACGATGCCAAAAATAAGCATTGAGCTAAATAAACCAAAAAAAGCATTCACATAATATGGTGCCGTGAACGACTTGAAGAGAATAATAGCGTCTCTAGAAAACATATATAGGCCAGGTGTAGGAGGAAAGAAGTTTAAATAGGCCTTGGTTTCATCAGACTCCCAAACCATAGGGCTATTCAATTGAACAAAATACAAATAAAGTGCTAGTGCGAAAAGTAATCCTGAAAGCACTGTGTCTAAAACAGTCCAGGACGAACTGTTTGATGGTGCAATGGAATGCTTGCTTATTTTGAAGCTCACAGCATCACAGTCAATGGCTTCTAAGAATCTAGGGTTTACTCAATAGGTCTTTTAGTTCACCCATGAATTGATTAATATCCTTGAAGGAGCGGTAAACTGAGGCAAAGCGCACATATGCAACTTCGTCCAAATCATGTAAAAAACGCATGACCAATTCGCCAACTTGTTGTACAGGCACTTCTTTTTCAAAGTTTTCGTGTAATTCACGCTCAACACGATCAACTAATTCATCTACCTGTTGGATGCTAACGGCGCGCTTTTCGCAAGATTTTAAGATACCGCCAATAATTTTTTGTTTATCAAAAACTTCTCTGCGACCATCACGCTTAACGACCATAATTGAAATTTCTTCGATAGATTCATAAGTCGTGAAGCGTTTATGACATTTGAGGCACTCACGTCTGCGCCTAACCGAACGATTTTCGTTAGCAGATCTAGAATCAATGACTTTATCTTTTAAACATGCGCAAAATGGACACTTCATATCAATACTTCCTTAGCAATTAGTCTTTGCGATAGCATATTTTTCCCAAAGCTCGGAGTATAAGGGGAATTTTTCGGTCAATTGACCAACTTCATTAGATACGGCCTTTATTTCAGACTCATCCTCACCACTTGTCAAAACTCGCGCAATCAATTCGCCAATCAGCTTCATCTCTTCAATTTTCATACCACGCGTCGTGATTGCAGGGGTTCCGATACGAATGCCAGAAGCCACAAAGGGAGAGTTTTTATCAAATGGAATGGTATTTTTATTAACCGTTATACGAGCTTCGTCCAAAATATTGGCCGCGGCTTTACCTGTCAGACCCTTAATGGTGACATCAACCATGAATAGATGATTATCAGTGCCACCAGAAATAATTCTAAAACCTTTATCTGACAATACTTTTGCCATTACTTGAGCATTTTGAATAACTTGTTTTTGATAATCTTTGAATTCTTCAGTCGCCGCTTCTTTAAGCGCCACAGCTTTGCCAGCAATAATATGCATTAATGGTCCGCCTTGACCGCCTGGAAAAACTTGAGCATCAACAGCCTTAGCGTGTTCCGCTTTGCATAGAATTAAACCACCTCTTGGACCACGCAAAGTTTTATGCGTTGTTGTCGTGACTATATCAGAATATGGTATCGGGCTAGGATGTAAGCCAGTGGCAACTAAGCCAGCTATGTGGGCCATATCGACCATTAGTTTGGCACCCACCTTATCAGCTATTGCTCTAAAGCGTTTGAAGTCAATTGTTCGAGAATACGCTGAAGCACCCGCTAATAATAAATGCGGCTTATGTTCGAGAGCTAGTTTTTCCAAAGCATCATAATCAATGTACTCATCCGCTTCACTAACTCCATAAGGAATAATATTAAATAAATTCCCGCTAAAATTCATCGGATGCCCATGCGTCAAATGACCGCCATGAGCCAAATTCATAGCCATAACAGTGTCACCCGGCTTAATTAAGGCAAAATATGCCGCCATATTAGCCTGCGAGCCTGAATGTGGTTGCACATTAGCATGCTCAGCTCCAAACAAATCCTTAGCGCGCTTAATAGCCAAGTCTTCAATTATATCTACGTGTTGGCAACCGCCATACCATCTCTTACCAGGGTAACCTTCAGCGTATTTATTAGTCAAAACGGTGCCGCAACATTCCATAACAGCGGGGCTAGTAAAATTCTCACTCGCAATGAGTTCAATATTATCGTGCTGACGCCTAGCTTCTTTGCTAATAGCATCAAAAATATCTGGATCTTGTGACTTTAAACTTTCCACTTCGGCTCCCTTTTACACACGTGTTTCAATATCAGTGATTTGGTTTACGCGTCTTTCGTGACGCCCACCCTCAAACTTCGTATTCAACCAGGTCTTTATAATATCGTTCATGCCGCTACTTATTTCTCCAGCAGCCAAAACCAATACATTAGCATTATTATGTTGTTTCGATAGAGTTGCACTATTTTCATTGTGGCATAATGCAGCCCGAATTCCGCTGACTTTATTAGCAACAATAGCCATTCCAATGCCGCTATTACAAATTAAAATGCCATAATCTGCTTCTTTAGTTTGCACTGCTTTAGCAACAGCGTAAGCAATTCCAGGGTAATCACAAGACTCATCAGAATTCGTACCGCAATCAATGACTACATATTGTTCTTTCTTTAGGTAGTCGCCAATGCTATTTTTGACTTGATAACCCCTATGATCAGCACCAATCGCTATCTTCATTTCTGAGCTCCAGCTTCTATAGACTGAAACATATTTTTTAAGGAATTTTGAATTACACCATAAACGCGATCATAAAACACTTGCCCCATGCCAATAGGATCAGGAATACCATCGCCCATTTGAGATGCGTATTCACCCTCATAAAATTCAGCAAGAATACGTGTTTTTATCACTGCTTCAGGAAAACTATCAGCAATGATTTGGTAATGACCTTTGGTCATTACACATACCAAGTCCGCTTTATCCAATAAGTCTTGAGATAAAGGCTTGGAAAGATGTTCGCTAGCGTCTATATCGTCGCGTCTCAAAACCACGCGAGTTTCAGGACTAGCAGTTAAGCCACCTCCACGCATAGTCCCAGCTGAATCAACCTCAATTGGATAATCCGCATCTCGAATTAATTTAGCAGCTAATTGTTCAGCCATAACACTGCGACAGCTATTACCAGTACAAACAAAAAGTATTGCTTTGATTGGGTGGGCTAATTCACTACTCATAGATTAACCGTAGACGACAAAATATCTGTGCGCATTTTTTCTTTGAATGTTTTGAGTTTGGCTGTGAGTACCTCATCGCCCAAAGCCATAATGCGAATGGCTAAGTGAGCGGCATTCTTCGATCCCATAGTCCCAATGGCAACACAGGCAACAGGTATGCCAGGAGGCATTTGAACTGTAGACAAAAGGGAGTCCATGCCCTTTAAGCTTTTTGATTCAATAGGTATGCCAATTACGGGCAAATCGGTATGTGCTGCAGCAACACCCGCTAAATGAGCGGCTCCTCCAGCGGCTGCAATAATCACCTGAATACCGCGCGCTTTAGCTGTAGAGACAAATTCAACCGTTTCATCTGGCGTACGATGCGCAGATAACACCCTGGCTTCAAAAGCAATATCAAAATCTCTAAGAACTTGACCGCAAGGCTTCATTTGCTCTTCGTCCGATGTGCTACCCATAATAATGCCTACACGAATATTATTGTTTGTCATATGAATTCCCTCTTAAATTATACGCGCGATAATGCTCGGTGAGCAATATCTCGCCTAAATTGCATACCTTCAAATTTGATTTGGTCAACGCCCACATAGACTCGCTTCACAGCCTCTTCAATGTCTGAACCAGTACCAACAATGCTCAATACACGCCCACCATCTGTCTCTACAGCATCGCCATTCTTGCGAGTGCCCGCATGATAAATAGCCGTATTTTCCAAATCCTTGATTTTACTTATGCCTTCAATGACAGCGCCCTTTGTGGAAGAAGCTGGATAACCAGCTGATGCCAAAACAACTGTGACTGCAGATTCTGGCTTCCAAGCTATATCAAATTGACTCAATTCAACATTCGTACAAGCAAGAATCAATTCAATGAGGTCAGAATCCAAGCGCTCCAAAACAACTTGCGCTTCTGGATCGCCAAAACGTACATTGAATTCCAAAACACGCATACCCTTATCCGTGACCATAATGCCAGCATATAAAAAACCAATAAAGGGATGACCCAATCTTTTCATTTCGGCAATAATAGGCTTAAACACTTTTTCTTCCGCTTCACGGCTAATAGATTCAGTCACTATGGGTGCGGGTGAATAAGCTCCCATTCCGCCAGTATTAGGCCCTTCATCACCATCAAATATGCGTTTGTGATCTTGGCTCGATGCTAGCAATTTGACAGTTTCGCCATCAGCGATAGCAATCAACGAAGCTTCTTCACCTTCAAGAAACTCTTCAATAATAATATTATCGCCAGCTGATCCAAAGGTCTTATCCTGCATAGCTGAAGTAATAGCCGCCTCGGCCTCAGCTTTATTTTGCGCGATAGTCACGCCTTTGCCTGCGGCTAATCCATCCGCTTTAATCACTGACGGAAAAGAAATTGTATCCAAATGCTTAATTGCGGTCTCAATTTCACTAAATTGCGCATATTCTGCTGTCGGTATATTTAAAGCCTGCATAATTTCTTTTGAAAATATTTTTGAGCCTTCTAATTGACTGGCGTATTTATTAGGGCCAAAAACACATAGTCCAGCTTCTTTAAATAAATCAACAATGCCATCAACTAATGGTGCTTCGGGACCAATAATGGTTAAGTCAATTTTTTGTGTTTTAGCGAAGTCTAATAAAGCTTGATTGCCCTCGACATGAACGCACTCAGCAATTTCAGACATACCCGCATTTCCAGGTGCGCAATAAACCTGTTCAACACCGCGGCTTTGAGCGGCCTTTGCTGCCAAAACATGCTCCCTGCCGCCTTGGCCAACAATTAAGACTTTCACTGAATCACAACTCCGTCACCCTTATTGATTTCGCCAATAACCCAAGCATCGATATCCATGCGACTAATAGTTTTTAACGCCTTGTGTGCATCTGCCTGTGGAACCACAACAACATAGCCAATACCCATATTAAAAGTCCGGTACATTTCTTTGAAGCTCACTTTAGCTTTTTCTGATACCCATTGAAATACAGATGGAATCTTCCAACTTTCGGCATGCAATATAGCACCCAACCCTTTAGGTAAAACGCGCGGGATATTCTCATAGAATCCACCACCCGTAATATGCGCCATGGCACGCACATCAACTTTTTTCATTAATTCCAAAGCAACTTTGACATATAATTGCGTGGGCCTCAAAATCTCATCTGCATGTTCCATAATAAATTGATTAGTCAAAGCTTTGCGCACAAAAGAGAATCCATTGGAATGAAATCCGGTTGAAGCCAAACCAATAATGACGTCCCCTTCTTGAACCTTAGACCCGTCAATGCGCTTGTCCTCTTCGACAATGCCAACGCAGAATCCAGCCAAATCAAAATCACCAGTACGATAAAGGCCGGGCATCTCAGCAGTCTCGCCGCCAATTAACGCACACCCAGACTCCTTACAAGCGCCCGTAATACCCTTCATAACATCTTTCATATAATCGATTTCAATTTTGCCGACGGCAAAATAATCTAAAAAGAATAAGGGTTCGGCGCCGCACGTAACAATATCATTCACATTCATGGCCACGAGATCAATGCCCAACATTTCATATTTTTTGGCTAATTTGCCGCACTTAAGCTTTGTGCCAACGCCATCTGTTGCACTAACTAAGACTGGGTTTTTGTATTTGCCAAGAGGTAGCTTAAACAAAGCGCCAAAACCGCCAACCCCACCCATAACTTCTTCTCTTTGGGTTTTTTTAATCATGGGTTTAACTTGTTCGATGAAGCTATTAGCTTTATCAATATCAACGCCGCTTTTCTTATAAGTGAGTTTAGCCATAATTACCTTTGAATTAATTCGTTATATTTTCTGCAAAATATTTATTAGGAGCATCGAATGCCAATGGGTATTGGCCCGACCAGCAAGCTGTGCAGTACTCTGATTTATCTTTTTTAACACTGTCCAACATCCCGTCGAGCGACAAATAGCCCAATGTATCGCATTCCAAATAATCTCTAATTTCATCAAGCGTTTTTGTGGAGGCAAGTAATTCGCTAGCCGTCGGAAAATCAATTCCATAAGCACAAGGAAATTTGTGCGGCGGACAGCTAATGCGCAAATGCACTTCTTTAGCACCTGCTTCTCGCAAAGTCTTAATTCTTAATTTAGACGTCGTGCCTCGGACAATGGAGTCATCTACAACAACCACGCGCTTACCCTTCAAAACATCCTTTAGTAAATTAAACTTTATTTTGACCTTAAAATTACGTTGTTGTTGCTCAGGTTGAATAAAAGTTCTACCTACATAGTGATTGCGTATAATGCCAATCTCTAATGGAATGCCAGATTCTTGAGAATAACCCAATGCGGCGGAATTGCCTGAATCAGGTACAGCGATAACAACGTCGGCATCGACTGCGTGTTCTCTAGCTAATTGCTGACCGAATTTTTTTCGAACCGCATGAACGCTCTCATCAAAAATCACCGAATCTGGACGTGAAAAATACACGTGTTCAAAAATGCAATGCGCGTGTTGTTTACCTGTATTAATCTTTTCAGAAATAAGCCCATCTTTATTAGCAATAACTAATTCGCCCGGCTCAACTTCTCGAATAAGTTCTGCATCAATCAAATCCAATGCACATGTCTCTGAGGCAAACACCCAAGCACCAGCAGGTGTCTTACCAATCCATAAAGGCCTAAATCCCTGTGGATCTCGCGCTGCAGCAATATAATCATGTGTTAAAAAAACTAGGCTATAAGCACCTTCAATGCGTTTGAGTGCATCCACTATGCCTTCGCGAATAGAATTTAGCGCAGGCTTAGCCATTAAATGAATGATAATTTCACTATCCGTTGTCGTTTGGAATATAGCGCCATAAGCCTCTAATGTAGATCTTAATAGATCAGCATTGGTCAAATTCCCATTATGGGCTATAGCGACTTCACCTTTGGAATAATCTACATGCAAAGGTTGTGCGTTTTTAATATTACTTGAACCCGTTGTTGAATACCTAACATGACCAATAGCTGAATGACCACTAAATCCCTTAAGCACCTTAGGAACAAATACATCTTGAACATGGCCCATACCTTTATGGGATATAAATTTTTTACCGTTAGATGTGACTATCCCGCAAGATTCCTCACCTCGATGCTGCAAGGCATACAAACCCAAATAAGCCGTATACGCCGCTTCGTCATCTCCATGAATTGCAAATACACCACAATGATCTTTTACTTCATCAGCCATTGATACACATCCCTTAAACTTCTAATCGCCTTGGTAATGCTCTGAAAAAAGCTTCTTTCATAACAGTCAAGGGGATTTCAATTTTGTCATTAATAGACATGACTTGACCGCCAACTTGGCCGATTTTTTGCCATACAAAACCACTTTGATTCAATAAATTTTCTAACTTTTCTGCATTTAGCGTATGCGTTGTCAAAATTGCTCTGGATTGACTTTCGCCAAATAATAAAGCTTCGGTTGATATGCCGTCGGCTTGCACCGTAACCCGAGCACCCAAATTCTTATCCTGATTCACAATACAACATTCAGCCAAAGCAACAGCTAATCCGCCCTCAGACAAGTCGTGCGCTGAGGTGAGTAAATTCAAATCCGCCGCGGCCAAAACTGTTTGGTTGAATTTTTTAGCATCTTCCAATTCTAAGATTGGCGGAATACCTTCTTTTTTAGCATGTAATACTTTTAGAAAAATACTACCGCCCAATTCTTCCATACTCTTACCAATTAAATATATTTGATCACCATCATTTTGGAATGCCGCAGGTATAGGATTACGATCTTCAATTAGGCCAGCCATACCAATAATAGGTGTGGGATCAACAGCACCCTCAGGACTCTCATTGTAAAAGGAAACATTGCCTCCGGTCACAGGCGTATCAAAAGCCAAACAAGCGTCGCGTATGCCTTCAATGCATTTTCGAAATGTCCAAAATACTTCAGGCTTCATTGGGTTACCAAAGTTAAGCCCATCGGTTACAGCTAAGGGCGACGCACCGCTACAAACAATATTTCGAGCGGCTTCAGCAACAGCAATTTTGCCGCCTTCATAAGGGTCGAGATAACAATAGCCGCTATTACAATCAGTCGTCATGGCTATTTTTTTCTTAGTGCCTTTTAAACGAATGACAGCGCTATCAGATCCAGGTAAAAGAATATTGGCAGTACCCACCATATGATCATATTGTTTCCATACCCATTCCTTAGAACCAATAGACGGATGATCCAGAATTTTTAATAAAGCGGCATTCAAGTCACCTGTAGGGCCATAATTTTTTAAATCAATAACTTTTAATGCGTCCATATAAGCAGGTTTGGATTCTTCGCGAATATAGACGGGCCCTTCATCAGCTAATTCTTTAGCAGGAATTTGGACGACAATTTCGCCATTTTGTTTGACAACCATGTCACCAGTATCAGTGACTTGGCCGATTTTGACCGCATGCAAATCCCATTTATCAAATATGCTCAATACTTCTGATTCGCGACCAGCCTTAACAATCACGAGCATACGCTCTTGTGATTCAGAAAGTAAGATTTCGTATGGAGTCATATGCGTTTCGCGCTGAGGTACGAGATTAGTCTCAATTTCTATACCCGAATTACCGCGTGCGGCTGTCTCGCAAGTACCACAAGTTAAGCCTGCAGCGCCCATGTCTTGAATGCCGACAACAGCATCTGTTTGCAATAGCTCTAATACGGCTTCCATAAGTAACTTTTCCATAAAGGGATCACCAACTTGAACGGCTGGCCTATCTTCATGCGAAGCTTCTGTGATTTCTTTGGAGGCAAAACTAGCACCGCCTATACCATCGCGACCCGTTGTGCCGCCTAAATAATAAACTGGATTACCAACGCCCTTAGCCTCACCACGCGCGATATCTTTTTTCTTACAGACACCCAAAGCAAGCGCATTCACCAAAGGATTACCCTCAAAAGACTCATCAAAATAAACCTCACCACCAATTGTGGGAACACCAATACAATTACCATAAAATCCTATGCCGCTCACCACACCTTTGAGTAAATGTTTGGTCTTATTGCTCTCCAAACTCCCAAAACGAAGACTATTCATCAAAAGCACAGGTCTCGCACCCATAGTGAAAATATCACGCAGTATGCCACCAACGCCGGTAGCGGCACCTTGAAAAGGTTCAATGGCTGAAGGGTGATTATGCGATTCGATTTTGAATGATATACACCAATCATCACCAATATCGATAACGCCCGCATTCTCTTCACCTGCGCCAATTAATACACGCTCGCCAGTTTTTGGCAAAAGTTTGAGAATATTTTTTGAATTTTTATAAGAGCAATGCTCAGAATACATAACGCTAAATACACCTAATTCAGTAAAGGTGGGCACGCGACCCAAAACTTTTTGAATATGCGTGTATTCATCCTCTGTCAAACCTAATTCAATGACCATGTCCATAGTGATTTTGGGAGATTCAGCCACGGTCACACCCCCACCTCATGCACAAGACTTTGTAACATGGCATATCCATCTACTGAACCCAATTCAACTTCTGAAGCTCTCTCTGGATGAGGCATGAGGCCAAAAACATTACGTTTTTGATTACATATACCAGCAATATTTTCTAAAGATCCATTAGGGTTTGATTCAGGCGTTGGCACTCCATCCGCATTCACATAACGTACCAAAACTTGTTGATTGTCATTCAATTGCTTCAATGTGTCTGGCTCAGCCACATAACTACCTTCGCCATGCGCAACAGGTATGCGCAAAATTTGATTTTGGGTATAACCTTGAGTAAAAGTGCTGTCAACGGATTCGACTCTGAGGTTTACATAAGAACATTCAAAGTTCAGGCTGCTATTACGGAGCATGGCGCCGGGTAACAATCCTGATTCGAGCAATACTTGAAAACCATTACAAATACCAATGACGGGTTTACCAGAATTAGCAAATTGAACTACTGCTTTCATCACAGGCGAGAATCGAGCAATGGCTCCCGCTCTCAAATAGTCGCCATAGCTAAATCCACCTGGTAAAACCAAGGCATCGATTGAACCCAAATCGGACTCTTTATGCCATATCGGTATGGCTTCATAGCCAATAACATCTTGAATCGCATGCAAGCAGTCTTGATCACAATTGGAACCGGGAAAAACAACAACGCCCACTTTAGGTTTGCTCATGGTTTTGTGAATTCATAGCGATAATCTTCAATGACTGGATTAGCCAATAACTTATCGCACATTTCCTTCAATTGACTTTCGGCAACAGACTGTTCAATATTGTCCTTCAAAGTTACTTCTATCATTTTGCCTATACGCACACTTTCGACAGCATCAAAGTTCATTGATTCAAGTGAATGTTTGACAGCTGAACCTTGAGGGTCCTGAACTGATTTTTTTAATGTGATAAAAACTTTAGCTAACATTTATTTCTCCTTAAACCAACTGACGTCATCCTGGGAATCTCTCAGGCGCACTCATGTCATCCTGAGGAGCGTAGCGACGTGAGGGTCTCCCAGAAGAGCTTTTGGCTGTGAGATCATTACGTCGGAGCATATAATTTATTAGCTCCAACTCATGATGACGATATGATTATCATGTTATTATCAAAAATATTTTGAAGCAAATAACTACGTTACTTCTTAATCTTTATGCCAGCTTTGCCGTATATGGCATCAACATGCTTTAAGTAGGCATTCAAATCAAATATTTTGTCCAAATCTGATTTCTTAAATAATTTCTTAACCCGCGAATCTAATTCAGCTAAGCTGCGCAAAGTATACTCTTCCTCATTCCATACACGCATAGCCAATTCTTGCACAATGGCATAAGCATCAAATCTAGCTAGCCCCTTATCAATCAAAGCTAGTAAAAACCTCTGCGAGAAAATCAAACCGCGATTATTTTCGATAGTGCGAAGCATGCGCTTAGGATACACGCGCATATTCGTAATTATGCGTGTCATTTCATCTAACATAAAGTCTGTCAAAGCAAAGCTATCCGGGATAATCACACGCTCTACAGAAGAATGACTAATATCACGCTCATGCCACAAGGCAATGTTCTCATAAGCAGCTAGCATATTCGTTCGTACAATACGCGCTAGTCCACTCACGCGCTCACAATTGACCGGATTCTTTTTATGTGGCATTGCGCTTGAGCCTGTTTGCCCCTTAGAAAAACTCTCTTCAACTTCACGTACTTCAGTTCTTTGTAAATGACGAATTTCTATAGCAATTTTTTCGAGTGAGGCAGCCAATAAAGCTAATGCGCTCATGACTTCAGCATGACGATCTCTTTGCAATACTTGCGTCGACACTGCAGCGGCTTTTAACTTAAGTTTTTTTAAGGTGCGTTTTTCCATTGCTGGAGAAAATGCAGCATGAGTGCCTACAGCGCCCGATAGCTTGCCATATGACATAACAGCTTTAGCTCGCTCTAAACGATCTAATGCACGTTTCATATCTTCATAATATAGAAGTATGCGCAAACCAAACGTAGTGGGCTCTGCATGAATTCCATGCGTTCGCCCCATGGTGACTGTGTCTTTATAACGCAAACTCTGCTTTTTGAGCACACTTTGGAATTTTTTGGTTCTAACAATAATTAAGTCTAAGGCTTTGAGTATTTGAATGGATAATGCGGTATCTAATACGTCGCTTGAAGTTAAGCCTTTGTGGATGTATCTAGCATCATCACCCACACGATTTCCGACGCTTTGCAAAAAGGCGGTGACATCATGCTTGGTTTTGGCTTCAATTCTTCTAATTTCAGCAATATTAAACCCACTTTTTTTACGGATATTAACTGCTGATTTTTTAGGAATGAGGCCGGCATCAGCCATAGCATCACACGCCGCAATTTCAACATCTAACATATGCTGAAATCGGCTCTCATCAGTCCATAAACCGCTCATTTGGGGGAGGCTATATCGTTCTATCACTACATCTACTCCTTTTAAAGAACGCACAGTATAGCGTAAACTGCCCACGGCCACTAATAATATTTAAGAATACAGCCAATTCGTAAATGAATATAAAAAGTCAGAATACATAAGTGCTTTAATTTATTGAACCTAGAGGGCGCTCAGTAGCAAATCGTCATACTTAGACTTACTCCAAGGACCCTCAATATGTGGTGCCATAACAACATATGAGACGCCTTTCTCCCGTAAGCGCTTAGTTAAATGTGGCGTATGGTACCCGCCACTAATAATGACGGCCTTGGACTCATTAACCTCATCCATTTTTTTTAAGCTGTTTTTAATAAAAGCTATGTCACGTTTCTCAGTATTGGCATAAAAACTATTGATGCGTTTTTGGGCGAGCTCGATGGATGGCCTATAATAAATGAAATCTCTATTCATCTTGCGGTCTTTGATTAAGCGGTTCAAAAAAACCACCCATTCCTCAGCCCTAAATTCAGAAGGGTTATTTTGATAAAAATCCAATTCATATGGCCTTACTTGTATTAAAAAATATTCTCTAAGCAAACGAATGCGCCTCGAGAGAATCGTGAGCTTTTCCAAATCTTCATTCTTTGCCATTTCATGGATCAAATCAGATTCCAAAAGGTTTGCTTCTGACCATAATGTGCCGATGTCTAAGCCTTGTGATATTTTGCTATACATTAATTGCAATTCATTGCGCTTAAGTATTGACGACTCATTTAGAATTTCTTTCTGCAAACGTTGGCTACGATCAAACCGATCCGCCATGTCATAATCTTCTAGTAATAATTCTTTTTGGGGATGCGTTTTGATCAATAGATTTAAATAAGATTCAAAGCCACCATCATTGGCATTCAAGGCGTCTATTTGAATTTCTAATTCTTTAAGTGCTGAGTTTTTGTGAGCGTCTTTAAATTCGTCAACCAAATTGGCCATATCGTCTAAATACGTGAGAATTGTAGAGCGGCTCTCTAAGACCTGCCTATAAAGGAGTCTGGACTCCTTATACAAATCCTGATCCTCCATACCCCATAACTTAATATCCAAGTCTGACACTATGTCTAAATACTCAGCACCCGATATATTGCCAGACTCCAAATATCGATCTGCTACTTTGGTTCGTATCTCCTTAGTGGCTAGTGTTCTTAAAAAAGATAATGAGTCGTTACCAACTCCACCCTCGATAAAAACCCATTTAATTCCAAATTGTCGAATCATGTCATCCAGAATTTTGGCTAAATTCTTTTGAGCTCCATAATGGGCATGCGCATCCTGTATATGAAAAATATAATAATCAGAATAGCCTTTATAAGTCTCAACGACAGATGCATGTTCCAATGAAATCATAGACTCAAAATTGATAGGGTTGCTTTCATCAGCAAAAATTATTTGCAGCGGATGAATCAAATTAATTAGGAAATAGAAAATTGCGGCTAATACAATCATGTCATTGTGAGCACGACGTTTTTTGTCGTGCGTAACAATCTCACAGCAAAGAGTATGATTAGTTTGTTTCATTAGATAAAGAGTCTAACAAAATTCTGCAAATTATGGGGTGCTGGTTACCGAACAAATCACGTCGTTGCGAAGGGCGCGGAGCAAGTCCTGTGACAATCTAGGACTACTGTACTTTGGGGAGGCTTTCGACTACTTTGCGGGCAGCCTTGCGGACGGCGGATCTGGGAGCTAGGCGGACGCCTATGGTTATGGCTCTATTAGTCCATCCGGGAATCGCAACGACTTGATAGGCCTTAAAAGCCGCTAGGCCGTATTCAGCAACTTCCTTTGATGGCATGCGTATTCTTGTGGCTGGCCCGCGCTTGCGCATATGCTCTTTACTAAAAAAAGGTGTGTCAGTTGGTCCTGGGCAAAGGCAAGTCACGCGCACACCTGAATCATGCAGCTCTTCAGCCAAACCTTCAGTGAATTGCAAGGTGAAAGCTTTGCTGGCGCCATAAACACTTTGTAATGGCACGGGTTGAAAACCTGCTGTAGAACCCACATTTAATACGCCACCCCTTTTTCTCTTACGCATTCCCGGTAAAAAAGCATAAGCCAATTTCATGGGGCTATTAATATGCAATTCGAGCATACCCAATTGAGGCTCTAAGGGTGAGTCGCCAAAAGCGCCATAGACGCCAAACCCAGCATTATTAATGAGTATATCGATTTGAAGACTTTGGCGTTCCAAATCAGCAATTAATTGATTTGCTGACTCGAGTAATGACAAATCATAAGAAAAAACCGTGGCTTTTATATTGTATTGTTTTTGTAATTCGCTTTGTAATTTTTGGAGTTTGCCGAGGTCGCGCGACACCAAAACCAAATCACACTTTTCTTTGGCGAAAAGATGCGCCAAATCAAGACCAATACCTTCTGTCGGTCCTGTGATCAAAGCTAATTGATTCGCAAATATACTTTTGGTTTTGGGCATATTTATATATGTTTATTTAGAGGCGAATGATTCTTGCCCGCATATAGAAAGTAAACGTTTAGCTTGCACTAACGTAAGCGGAACAACTGAAAGACGTGATTGTTTAACTAGGGGTGTTTGAGACAATACTTTATCGTTTTTAAAAACTTCTAAATGAATAGGTGTGGTAAGTTTTTTGCGGGGCTTAATATCAACAACAACCCAACCTTTGTCTTCTTTATCAGTCGGATCGGGATAATGCTTGCTGGTCACTTGCGCAATGCCCACAACCTCTTTAGGTCCAACACTATGATAAATAAAAGCTATATCACCAGGGCTCATGATTTTTATATTATTACGAGCTTGATAGTTCCTGACGCCATCCCAATGCGTTGATCCATCACGCATAAGATCATCGTAATGATAAGCATTAGGTTCTGTTTTAAGCAGCCAAAATGCTTTGGGCATTAGCTTTGGAGGATTGTCTTTTCTAAAGGTGTTTCTTCAAAACCCATCTTATAAGAAACTCCAGCAGGTGCATCCTCTGCACCCAAGACAACAGATTGATCGGGATCATCAAACTTCATAATGCGAATATCGCCATCTTTAACTTTATACCGATCATCATTCAAATAATCATTAAACTGAGTGCTTTCGCCACGAACATTGGTGCCTGTTTCGCCATTAGTTATTGCCTTGAGCTCTGAATGTGATTCAGGTAGCTTATCTATTCCAGCAAAAACGTTTTGACCGTACATGCTAAAACCGACGCACACAAATAGAATTAAACCAAACTGGCAGATGTTAAGATTTTTCATATGCATATTTTAATTCCTAGTTTTATGATTGTCTAGATTACTATTCAAAGGCCGCATCGACTATTTTCTTTAACTCACCCTGCTCTTGTAATTCATGCATGATGTCACAACCACCAATAAACTCTCCCTTAATATAAATTTGAGGGAATGTCGGCCAATTAGAATACTGCGGAACAAACTGGCGCCTATTAGGATGGCTTAATATGTCCACTGTTTCAAATGGGTGACCTATGGCTTTGAACAAACCAATAGTTGCCGCAGAAAATCCGCACATTGGCTGTTCTTTAGTGCCCTTAATATAAATTAAGACTTTATGGTCATTAACTTCTTTTTCAATATCTTTTATAATCTCAGCTTGATCTTGTTCCACTTCGTCTGATCCTCCTTTGTAACTCATGAATAGCTCCTTTAAACGGCTTAACACCTTGATCACAATTCTTGCGGTGTCAAAGTCTTAAACTTGACGGCATGCACTGCACCCGATGCCATCGGTTCGGACATAATAGCATGCATGATGCGATGTCTTTCTAATAACTTTTTACCTTCAAATTGACCTGAAACAACTTTGATTTCCCAATGGTCTCCGCCACCTGTCATATCGTTGACGACGACTTCTGATTCGGGCAATTTATCCTTAACCCATTGAATTATTTGGTCTGGATTCATTAAGAAGTGCTGCCGGGATTTCGAGCTTTATAATCTTCTTCTTTGCTCTTTAAAAAACCGCCGATGTCTGGCAATAGCAAATTTTTGAATGCGCCTTTAATCCGACGTCCGGTCTGATCTAAGCCAGAACGCTTCATTTCTTTTTTAAAAAATTCTGATTCAAAAACTGAAGGCCCCTGTTTAACCAAACCGCGATCTTTGCGCGACACGTAATTACCTGCAGACTCATTGTCTGAAGAAAAGTTCATTGTAGCCGCATACCCACTAGAAGCAGCAAAGGTTAATATTGATAAAATTGTTATAAGTTTTGTTTTCATTTTTTTCTCCATTTATGATAAATCTAAATTACTGTGCCATCGGGGATAATTGCTCCTTTATGAATAACGACAATTCCATCTCGAATAGAATAGAATTCACCATCCGCTTCTTCAACATTATCAGCATTGATAATGGATACATTATTACCAATAAATACATTCTTATCAATAATTGCTTTTTTAATCACACAATCATTGCCAATGCCTAATGAGGGCCTACTACTGCTAGAGTGAACTCGGCGTTTATCTTCAGATTCAAAATAGTCATTGCCATTAATCAAGGACTCCTGAATATCCGCCCTTTGGCCTATGCGACTACGCACGCCAATAACTGACCGCTTTATCGATGCCTCTTCGATAATGCAACCTTCGGTGACAAATGAATCTTCAATGTGACAATGCTTTAATTTGGCAGGAGGTAAATAACGTGGTCGAGTATAATATTGCCAAGACTCATTGTATAAATCGAATTCTGGCAAAGGTTCCACCAGCATCAAATTAGCATTAAAATAAGAAGATACTGTTCCTATGTCAGACCAATAGCCATTAAAAACATATGCTTTAACGTTTAAAGTTTTAATGGCTGCTGGAATAATTTGATGGCCAAAATCATCTGAGTCTGGGTTGTCTTCCAAAAGCTTATTCAAGACTTCCTTTTTAAATATATAAATTCCCATACTAGCCAAATAATGGGGCTTATTGTTAATCGAAACCGTTTGCCCCTCTACTAAAGCTGGGTCTTTTGGTTTTTCTATAAAGCTTTTGATAGTCTTATCTTCATCCATACTCATAATGCCAAAATTATGAATTTGCTCAGCTGGTTCAGGGTGACAGGCTATGGTCACATCAGCATTCGTTTCTCGATGAGCGCTTTGTAAAACACTTAAATCCAAATTATACAATTGATCACCTGACAAAATAACAACTTCTTCTATTTTGGGATCATGCACATGTGGCATGCTACGCCTAACACTATCAGCGGTTCCTTGAAACCAATCATTCTTGCCATAAGACTGATCTGCAGCCAATATCTCGACATAACCGCCATGATAGGTGTCTAATTTGTACGTGCGAAAGATGTGTTTATTAAGAGATTCTGAATTATACTGAGTCAATATGAGGATTTTGTTCAAGCCTGAATTCAAACAATTGGATATAGGCACATCAATTAATCTATAGCGACCGCCAAAAGGAACCGCAGGCTTAGAACGATAGCTGGTTAATGGAAACATACGCTTGCCGCGCCCACCACCCATGATGATACATAATGTATTTCTATAATCTAACATGTTCTATTCCTATGGCCTGAAGTAGTTAATTTTGCGTCCAATTCGATTTCGAGGATGGCGACGATTGAGTGTCCCATTACTGGAAAACAAATAAAGGTTTAACAATTAATAAGCTTTGCATCAAAACACAATTTCGGACAGAATGGCCTGGGCTTTTCCTAGGGACTTCTGAGGAACTGAAACCCCAAAATGCTTTAATAATTCACCGTATACATCTTTCTTACCTTGAGTGTATACAAAACACTGAATTCCGAGATCCATAAAACTCTGTTGAACTTTGCGCGCATCGTCAATCGATTCGGTATCATAGACCTGTCCCCATAATTCGTCAATGCCAATCGCCTTGGCTTTAATGGGTCGTATTTTCTTTTTGATCTTCAAACCCAAAGGTTTTGCATGTGCCGCACCCCGTGCAAAATACCTTAAATATACACCTAGAGCCATTGCCACTAAAAAGAATATTAATAATCTATGCATTGTTTCATCCGTATTCATTTATTAGTCATTTATTGTTTTATATAGCGCAAAGTATTTAGTCAAATAATCATACATCACTCGATGTTGATAACTATTACTAGTTACTACTAGCTACTACTAGTCTATACGATTTTGAGCCAGTTTTCTAGGTTCTGGCAAAAAACGTATATTCTGGGTTTGAGGCAAACCTGCCATCTAGCTACCAAAATAGGACTTGGTTGATGCATTATCAGTCTTGGATGTGGGGTCCGAATCACCCCAATTCCCGTTCAATGATGAGCTTTGTGTAGTTTCTGCCGCACTCCTTGATGCCGATTGAGTGTTTGAGTGTATTTTACGTGTAGTTATATTCATGAAGGCGCCCATAACCATCAAAACCACGCCCAAAATCAATAAGATCTTTTGATTAGAACCCATTTAAGCGATCTCCATATGTTTTTTCACGAATCAATTCTCCATTCGTATTAAATTTGCGTTGCCTACCATCTAATTTATCATTCACAAAGTTACCTTGCTCCTTTAGAATGCCATTTTCATAATATAATTCATAAAGACCCTGTTTACGCCCCTGAACATAAGTCCAAATCGCTTTTTGCTCTCCGGCGATTTGGCCGCGCATATTTCTTGGAATAATTGATCCAGTGGGCGGTCGTCTGCGATAACCTTTTTTTTCATAATACTCACGTACGATATTATCTAATTCACCTTCAACATAAGTCATTTCTCTAAGAAGCGCTCCTGAAGAATAGTATTGCAATGCATCGCCATGCATAATGCCACGATCAACAGTCCATTGACCCTCGACCAAACCAAATAAATCTGTCTTCTCTTGAATGCCTTGTTGAATTTTGACCTTAGGCGCTTGAAGATGTAGCTTGGGAATATGCTGCGGCACTACGTAAACCAAGCCCACCAATAAAAAACCCATAAGGCAGCCCGATATGCCGCCAGCTGCAAAACGCATCATATTAAATTGCTGCATTAATTCTTACCTACTTTAATATTAAAAAAGATTTTTGATTAGAAATCATATCTTTGAATTCTTGGGGGCGATAAATATTCTTTATCTTGATTTCGATTTTTGACGTGCCTGCCGTAGCCATATAAATATCGCCACAATCAACTAAGCGATCAAAGAAATTTTGAATCAATGTCATGCTTTTGATATCCGATATGCTAATTTCATCAATCACATTACTGACCAAACCACTGCGTATTATCACTCGAGTGCTTGTTACTACATATAAGCTGCCAGAACGATGGACGTATGCATAAAGGTAAAATAGCAACCCAAGACCGAATAAAGGTAGTAATAATGTTCCAAAAAATAATTGTTTGGAATAGGCTCTCCAAGCCGGGCGGCGCTCATCCAAATATTTTTCATCTTTAGTATCATCACGAATGGGTTCTTTTAGCATTTCGTGACAATAGCGACATTTAATCGCTTCGTCTTGAATTTCTTCATAACAAAAAGGGCATTTTTTCATAGCGTTATTATAGCAGGCTACCAATCAGCTCTTCAATGAATTGAATATAGTGTACGCCCACATCAATACCTATTTTGGGAGCGATTTTGAGATCGTGGCGCTTGTGCCCCCAATCAACAAAGCCACCCGACCAATGCGGTGCTAAGTCTGTCATTAAGGTGGCTACGCGACCTAAGCCATATTCACCATAGGCCAGCAAAGGACTCGATGACTGCGTGACTAGTTGATTTGTTTTAGGATTATTTTTGAGCGTGTCAACCGCCAATATTTGATGGGCTGTTTTTTTTAATTGGACATGATTAAATCCAGCAATTGTTGGGGCATATTTAAAATCAAGTTTACCAAAATTATTTTTTGTGGTCGTTCTACGTATCCGGTAAGCCACTGACCCCTGACATCTATCATCTGTTTTCTTTATTTTTACGGGCAAGGCCTCGGCTAAAGATGTCGCAGCATAATTTCCGTCGTTGCCAGAAAAAGAGCCCCACCCTCCTATCATTAGCAATGAGCTACCTGCATAAATATTGTCTTTTAATAGCTGCATGGCTTTCTTGCTCCAGCGTGCACTCGGATAATCGCTCAAAATCACTAATGCATATGGGTGATTATATTTACTAGGGATTTTGTCGTTTGAACGAACATAATCATATTTGTGGTTCAAAAATTTGAGGACACAAGCCAAGTATTTGGCCGCATGATTCAAGTCTTCATCTCCACAATAAAGAATTTTTGATTTCATGCCATCTTCCCCTTAACTTTTGTTATGCAGTGGATTAATGTGAAAGCAATTAACCCCAAAGCCGCTGCACTCCATGCGGCGACATAGAATACTTTATCTAGATCCAAATAATTCGCATCTCGCAACCAACCTATGCCCGAACTACCAATGCCAACTCCAATCATTAAACCCGCCAAAGTTAGGCTAATCATGAATTCGCGATGCTGATCAAAATATTGAGTAGCAAAACTAACTGACAAAGGATAAAAATAAGAACATCCTAAGCCAGTGATGGCTATAGAAGCTGCGATTGAAAGCGTATTGGATGAATTGCAAAGACCAAATAAACCGACCGCCATAATCCAAGGCGAGTTTAAATACAATATTTTGACGGGAATTATTTTGATAAGTAGAGGCAAGCATAAACGCCCAGCGGTGACCGATGCCCAAAATAAAGTCAGGCATAAAGACGCGAATCCAAAGTCTAATTGCTTAGCTTGGGTAATAAAGAGAATGGTCCAATTAGCTGCCATGGCTTCAGCTGTACCGTACACAATTAAGGCTAGTCCAAATCCATAAGCCAAAATATTCACACGTACTTTAGGGAGTCCGTTACTAACCGGCTCCTCAACCAGGCAAGGTAATGTTTTTGTTACAATTGTGGCAATGCCGACGACAAACATCACGCCACACCAAAACAGAAATACACTTGGCCACAATTTGATATTGAAGAAATACGCCACGAGAGTCGGGCTCAAAGCAGCTCCCAAGCCCAATATTCCATGTAATAAGGTTAAATTCACTTCTCGCTTTAGCGGAAATCTATCCACTAATTCTGCACTTATGACCGTGAGCAATAAACTAAAGCCACCCCCAAAAAAGATATTGGCTATTAGCAATAAATAAAATAATGCATCAGAATTATTCTCAAAACGTGATGACCAAGCTAATAGGGCTAAAAAGACTAAGTGGCCTGCCCAACCCATTAAGAAACACAAAGGTCGTCCACAAAATCTCGAAATGGCCCTAAAGCATAAAGCGATGCTCAAGCTAGCAAAAACCATGAATAAAAAAACAAGCCCATATTGAGAATGGCTTAATTGATAGGGTTCGGAGTGAAAAATAAAGCTAGATGCAGATATTAGGGGCAAGCAAATACCTTGCAAAAAAGCCATTACAAAATACAGCCCTTTATAACGCATGACTACACCAAATTATTAACAGCAAGAATACGCCTTAAATCCTTTTCTGATAATAATTGATGCTTCAAAACAACTTCACGTATAGTCAATCCAGCTTTAAACGCTTCCTTCGCTAAAGCCGCAGCTTTATCGTAGCCCAATACAGGAACCAATGGAGTTGATAACATCAAGCTTGTTTCTATTTGTGACTCACATTTCTTTTTATCAGCTTGGAGCCCATCAATACACTGCGTTCTAAAAACGCCACTCACATTAGCCAATAAACGAATTTGTTCCAATAAGTTATGTGCAATCAAAGGCATCATGACATTCAATTCAAAATTGCCTGATTGACCGGCGATCGTAATCGTTGCGTCATTGCCAATGACTTGGGCGGCAACTTGCGTCACTGACTCTGCAATGACTGGATTAACTTTACCTGGCATAATCGATGAACCAGGCTGAACTGCCGGAACCAAAATTTCAGAAATGCCCGCCCGAGGACCACATCCCAACCAACGAATATCATTAGCAATTTTCATCAAAGACACAGCAATGGTCTTCATAACACCACTCGCTTCGACACATGCGTCCTTGGCGGCTTGAGCTTCAAAGTGATTCTTAGCTTCACGGAATTGTGTCTTAAGGGCGGTGTTCAAATCACGACACACCTCTTTAGCGAAGCGCTTATGTGTATTAATTCCCGTGCCTATAGCTGTGCCGCCGATAGGCAATTCTCTCAAATGAATCAAACAAGCATTCAGCCTCACAATACCTTTGCGCATCTGTTCGGCATAACCACCAAACTCCTGACCTAAAGTCATTGGTGTTGCATCTTGCAAATGTGTACGGCCAATTTTATAAACTTTGGCAAATTGTTTTTCTTTTTTCGCCAAGGCTTTGGCCAAAGCACCTAAGCTTGGGATGAGTTCTTGCTGAATCTCTAATACGCTCGAAATATGAATTGTGGTGGGTATGATGTCATTAGACGATTGACCTTTATTCACATGATCATTGGGATGAATCCTCTTACCCTTAAATTTGCGATTAGCCAAATTAGCAATGACTTCATTCGCATTCATATTCGTTGATGTGCCAGAACCTGTTTGAAATACATCAACCACAAAATGTTTGTCATAAGCACCATCACGCACAGCGCTAGCAGCTTTGACGATCGGCCCGACTTGTTTAGTGGGTAAACATTTGAGTTTTAAATTAGCTTTGGCGCAAGAAACCTTTAATTGGCCCAAGGCCTTGAGGAATGCGCGCGACATGCGGTAACCACTTACAGGAAAATTCAATACTGCTCTTTGGGTTGAGGCTCCATAAAGCATATCTGCGGGTATTAACATTTGGCCCATAGAATCTTTGGATTTGCGAAATTTGGCTTTTTGTTTTGGTGGCATTATTTCTCCCTGCTAGTATTTGACTGAACAGCCATAAGAACGTGTTTTGGGTAGTGAAACCTCATCTCCACCTAAGGCTTCATCTAAGGCTTGAGCTACATAATTGTCGGCTGTGAGCGCATCTCTAGGATTGGCTGATGAATTATCATCAATAGCCCCGCTATAAATGATCCGACCCTTAGGATCAATAATGAACATATGTGGTGTCGTCTTTGCTCCAAAGGTATGTCCTGCAACTCCGTCATGATCCAATAACAAAGCCGTGGCTTGTGAATCTCGCTGGCTCAAAATCTCATTATACTCCCCAGGCTGATAATGACCCTGCTTACCTTGCGCAGAAGAATTAATAGACAGCCAAACAACACCTTGTTCTACATACTTACCTTGTAACGCCTGCATATTGCCACTATCATAATGTTTACGCACATACGGGCAATCAGGATTAAACCACTCCAGAACCACATGCTTACCGCCAAAGTCAGCCAATGAATGCGTCTGCCCATGCGTATCACTCAATGTGAAATCAGGTGCAGCGGCCATAGCAAGCACAGAACTCAAACAAACTCCCAAAGACACTAAAACCGCAAATATTTTTTTCATATCATTCCCCTATTTGAATTATCCACAATTATAGCAAATATTGAGGCATAAACTACATTAGTGATTGACAAAATTACGATGTTTTTGCAAACTCTTGTGATGAAAATAAAACCAATTCTTTCTGTGTTCACTGTTCTAACCTGTTTATTGGTACTATCTGGTTCCGGAAATGCTCCTGAACCCAAAACAAAGGATGCCCCACTCATGACAAATAATGCTCAAGACACTTCTGTAACCCTCGCTCAAATAGAAACAAATAAAGGCGTGATCGATATAGAACTCTATTCTGGTCAAGCCCCCAAAACGGTTGCTAACTTCGTTAAATTAGCCAATGAAGGCTTTTATGATGGAATCATCTTTCATCGCGTGATACCACAATTCATGATTCAAACCGGTGACCCAACGGGTACCGGCATGGGTGGTCCAGGCTATTCGTTTGAGGATGAATTTGTTTCTGAGCTCTCGCATTCAGAAGCTGGAGTTCTCTCTATGGCTAATTCCGGACCCAATACAAATGGAAGCCAATTCTTCATCACTGAAGCGGCGACACCTTGGTTAGACGGCAAGCATGCTGTTTTTGGTAAAGTCACAGCGGGTATGGACGTAGTCCACAAAATAGCCGGCGCCGATAAGGATGGCAGTGACAAGCCACGCGAAGAAATCAAAATGGTTAAGGTTTCGATCAAAAGTTAATTCGCTAATTATTAAACTTAAAAAAGCCTTAGACTTCTCGCGAAGTCTAAGGCTTTTTTAATTAAAACGCGCTTGCAAAGTAACGTCATTGCGAGAAGCGAGAAGCAAGCGACGTGGGCCGGTTTCACCCCAACTACACCGGCATTAGTGTCCTGCCTTTGCGGTCAGGCACGGGCACAATCTAAGGCTATATCAATATTGCTGAACTCTATAGAGTTAAATGTGCTTACTAACCTTGGGTGCCGCACCAATTACTTCGAAGCCAGATCGCTTCAAGGCTTTGGTCATACGATCATAAGCTTCTGCCGGAGAGCCTCCCTCAGTCAAATTATTTTCAGCAATAGCTGCATATCCGACTCGATTAGTGATTTTGAATATTCTAACTTTGGAACCCTTAAGCTTTTTAAGGGATTTTTGATTAGCGGCTGGACTAGGCATATGCTTTCCTTAAGTTGTGGTGAAAGTTACCATTTAGTTATATTGCGTGAAGTTAAATCTATTTCACTAATGGTGAGCTATTTTTCTTAGGCGGATAATCTGCCAAATTAATATTAACGCGCAATTTTTCAAATGTCTTTGGGCGGCGTTTGGCTAAATAAGCAAAAAGATCATGTTCATTTTTGAACATATACTTTTCCGCCGGCCCATCATCGTAACGTGGGCATGTAACAGGCTCATAATCTCTACAAATTGATGGACGGTTGACATAAAAGGTGCAGCGTCGATTATCTAGCTTTTCGCAAGGAGTATTGAATTGAATATGCCAATCACTATCATGGCAAACATAAACCCAAATATTTTTGTGAATGACATACCAAAGTATTTGTTCAAAATCGGGGACGGTTGATGGCTTATCTATTTCGATAGCTAGGTATTCGCAACAATTACTACATCCCTCGCAAGGGTTAGCATCACTGGCATTGTATTCTTTTACAGGTGGTAAAAATGGCTCGGGCATAATTTTCTCGCTATCTTAATAAAAAGTTTAAATGACGCGTCAGCAGCATGTGTCATCCTGGGGAGCGCGTAGCAGCGACGTGAGGATCTCCCAGAAATGCTTTTAGTGTTAGATCGTTACGTCGGAGCATTTTTTTCAGCTCCACTCACGATGAGGAGCGCTGAACAAAACTTATTGTAGCAAGTTTTTGTATTTAATTCTGGTAAATAAGAGCTAAAGTGTTGTTGTGTGTTGTTGGATGTTATTACGTGTGGTCGCGGTGATTGCGTTGCCGAGAGCGGGGTTGCAAAACGTAGAGATATCGACTGAGCTTTAACTTTTCGATTAAGCTATCATGTTTGAATCTGAGTCCTAGCCCGTATTGAATTGGGTCTGTGGCTTTTGTCGCCCAGACCACCTCTGCATTAACTTCATAATAACCCTCTTTGTAGGGAATGTCTAAACCTGGTAATGTTTGAACTTTTAATTTAATGCCGTCTTCAACAGACGGGTAATCTTCCATAGAATTCTTAGCAACAAGCCTTTCTTTGGCATCCAAAAATGGGTGGCGAATACCAATCGATTTTTCATCACGCTTGTCTTTATCATCCTTTGGAACTTCTTTAAAAATACGCTCATCTAATTTAATAAAAGCGCCACCAGCAGAAAAATCAATCATGACAATAGGGTATTTAATACCTTTGTAATTCAAAGTTCCACGACTCATATGCGTAAAACGCTTTTCTTGCGTCCACCAACGTGCTGCGGGGTTTAAATACGGAATTTTGAGCGAAGTGGTTACAAATAAAAGGGGTGCCGTCAGCCAAAAGACAATCACGGCCAACTCAAATGGCGTACCCCAACCACCCGAATAAACCTGAATTAACTTAAAGCCAATGAAATAAGTACTAAGGCCTAAAAAATAGAGCAGACTAAAACGAGTGACAATCAAAATGGCTAGTGCAGCAGATGCTGAACAAAATATTTCTTGATAGAATAACTCTTTGGGAATAGTGGCGAATCCCCCTCCACGCAAATGAAGCTCAATGTATGAAAGTAGCGGAATGAGGATTAAAAACGTCGCTACAACATAAATCCAGGCTGGTTTTTTTCTATATCCAATGATATTAGTCTGTGCCATAATTTTAGATAATTTTTTTGTTAAAATCAGTTAAAATTTGTTATAATCTATCAACAATATTTAAGATTGTTACCTTTTAATTACACTATATAGGCCCTAATTACAAGATTTTGATACTTTTTATACATATAACCAAGTGGAATTAGACTACTAATATGGCACAAATATTTGACTTAATCATCATAGGTGGTGGAATTGCAGGCACAGGCATTGCTCGAGATGCGGCTTTAAGGGGTGCTAAGCCACTTTTAATCGAAAAAAACCTATTGGGGTCGGGCACCAGCTCCAAAAGCTCCAAACTCATTCATGGTGGCATTCGTTATATGGAATTGGCTTGGGATGGGCTGCTAAAAGGTCGCTTGGATGTTTTTTATAAGAATTTTCGTTTTGTCTTCCTCTCCTTAGGCGAATGTCGTCTATTGGAATACATAGCTCCCAAGTTAGTCAAACCTCTACCTATAATCATTCCTATATACAAACATAGCCCTCGAGGCAAAATCACTACAATGCTGGGTGTTTATTTATATTACTTCTTAGCTCGTTTTTCTGGGCGAGCTACAGCGCCGACGGCTTATTGGACAAAAAAAAGCATGCTACAAAAAATGCCTCAGCTGGATGAACATGGCCTAATTGGTGGTATTCAATTTTGGGATAGGCTGACCACTGACCAAGAATTAGTCAAAGCGGTTGGACGATCTGCCAGTGAGAACGGCGCAATCATAAAAGAATATGAACGACTCATTGAATATAAGCATGATGTCCAAAAACAAGTTTACACAGTCTGCACTGAAAATTCTAAAGGTGAGCAAAAAGAATATAAAGGTCGGGTATTAGTCAATGCGGGTGGGCCGTGGATTGACCAAATATTAAAGAGCGGGTCAGATCCATCACCAGCTTTGGTCTCACCTGTGAGTGGATGTCATATCGAAACCAAGCCATTTTTAGCCACATCGGTTTTGCTACAAGCTAAGGACAAGCGAATTTTCTTCTGCATAAATATGGGTGACAAAGTACGCATTGGAACAACAGAAACTTCTCAATCCAATCCTGATCTCGTACATGCCACAACCCATGAAATCGAATATTTATTAGATTCAATTAAGCGTTATTTTCCCAAAGTAAATATCGGCGTGGATGATATCCTTAAGTCTGATGCTGGCATACGTCCCTTGTTCAAAACAAAGCAGGCCAAAAATGCTAATTCAATTTCGAGAGATCACGAAATCATGCGGACAACTACGGGGATATGGAATATGGTTGGCGTAAAATTAACAGATCATCGTCGCGCGGCTGAAGAATTCATGAATACAATTCATCCTGATCTGATCAAGTTTAATGCAAATATCAGCCCCAAATCAACCACAGGCCAAACTAAACTTTAATTTAAATCATTAGTGAAGTGCTCGGCGTCTCAGCAGGAATGCATGCGTGTGAAATTCTGTGTAGCTGAAAGATGATAGCGTCATCGTGAAGCTCTGCGGAGCAAGAGCTGTAAGGATCCACCAGAATGCTTTTAAACTTAATGATAGCTGACTATTACAAACTATTTTTGTGAGATCCTCACGCCACTTGCTTCGCCTGCCTGCCGGCAGGCAGGCGTGGCTCAGGGTGACGCGCTTGTTCACACGCCACTACAGTAATCCAGCTATGTATTTATAATATTACTAAGCCCAATTGAGTGAGCGTTTAACGGCCTCAGTCCACTTGGCGTATAAGCGGTTACGTTGGGTAGCCGTCATTTTGGGCTTGAAGACTTTGTCTATTTTAATGTGGGTTAAAAAATCTTTTTGATCTTTCCAAACCCCGCTGGCTATACCAGCTAAGGCTACTGCTCCAAGAGCGGTCGTTTCGATAATCTTGGGCCGTTCAACTTCGCAACCTAAGACATCAGCCTGAAATTGCATTAACCAATTATTTGCTGCAGCTCCACCGTCAACCCTTAAACGCTTAATAGGTAATTTGAGTTTGCGATTAAGCACCTCTAAAACATCACGCGTTTGATAAGCCATCGATTCCAATGCAGCTCTCACCACATGAGCCTGATTGGTGCGACGCGTCATACCTATGAGCAAACCTCTTGCATTAGGATCCCAGTGTGGACAGCCTAAACCCGCCAATGCAGGCACAAAGTACAAATCTTGATTATCTGGTAATTGTTTAGCGATTGATTCGGATTGGCTAGCTGATTGAATAATTTGTAATCCATCTCGTAACCATTGAATGGCAGAACCGCCTACAAATACAGATCCCTCAATAGCGTATTTAAGGCGTTTATTATCTGAAGCGGCTATAGTCGTCACTAAATCAGGTGCTATCTTGGCCCTAAAACCCGTATCCGCCATAACAAACAAACCCGTGCCATAGGTATTCTTAACAACGCCTTGAGGTGAGCATCCTTGAGCAAACGCAGCAGCTTGTTGATCTCCGGCAACCCCTGCAATTATGAGTTCGATGCCGATGGTTTTTTTAGATGTTTTGCCAAAAATACCACATGATGGCAAAACACTCGGAAGATACTTAATGGGTGCCTTAAATAGTCGACATAAATCCTTGTCCCAGGCTCCCTTATGTATATCAAATAATAATGTTCGCGATGCATTCGTCGGGTCAGTTACATAACTTTGGCCCTGAGTTAGCTTCCAGATAATCCAAGTATCAATTGTGCCGAGTAGAAGCCTACCTGATTGCAAACCTTGTTTTAATTTGGGGTATTTTTCGACAGCCCATTTAATTTTGGATCCGGAAAAATAAGGGTCCAAAAATAAACCCGTCTTTTGATGCAGCTTTTTATCCAAACCTTTTTTCTTCATTCGCATGCATAAGTCAGTTGTGCGGCGACATTGCCAAACAATGGCTCGCATAGCGGGTTGGCCTGTTTGTTTATCCCAAATCACCAATGTCTCTCTTTGGTTCGTTATACCCATGCTCGTTAACTTATTTTGTGGGCATTTTTTAAGCGCTGCTTTAATAACTTTTTTAACAGAGAGCCATATTTCTTCGGCATCGTGTTCAACCCACCCTGACTCCGGAAAATATTGTGTGAATTCTTGGTAGGCCTGGGCCTTGATTCTAAGCTTCGAATCAAAAATAATGGCTCGATTACCTGTTGTGCCACAATCTAGGGCAAGGATATATTGATTGGCTTTATTTTTGGGCATCTAAACTATTGGTAATCCAATCCTCTTCAGTAGCATGATTGATTTTGCCTAATACATAATGCTGACTAATGGCACCTATATCGCGGCTATCATAACTTTCATTACGATTATCACCCAAAACAAAATAAGCATTGGGTGCAATTTTGTACTGCTTACTTGTCAGACGTCCTGGGGACGTGACTTGGCCGACACCCAAATGCGGCTCTTTAAGCTTATGAGCATTGATATACACAGAAGAGTTCTTGAATTGAATGATTTCATCCGGTAGCCCTATGACGCGCTTGATCGAAATAATGCCATCATTAGGATCTTTGATAACAACCACATCCCCTCGCTTAGGCTTCTTGATCTTATAGACCCAACGATGAAAAATATAAAAGTCGCCATGCGCTAAAGTTGGCGACATGCTGTTTCCATCAATGCTAATAGAACCTAGAACCCATTGGCTACAAATTAAATAGACAATAATGGACCAAATGAGAATGCAAAGTAAGAGAGTCGACTGACGTTTTTCGTTGGATATATATTTGGAATCAAAAAACTGACGCTTGGGTGGTTTGTTTTTCAAGAAATGCCTGCACCATCGGGTGATGCTGCTTTGACTAAACTATCCTTTCGGTGAGGTTCTAATGCACGTAATAAAACATAGTCAACAATATGACCTAATCTCAAGGATTGATCATAATGCATAATCGCCAATTCATAGTTCTGCTCAGAATAAAAAAGGTTCGCTAATTGATAATGGGCCTTATCATCATAACCGTTTAATGCCACCGCACCCAAAAACTCTTGCTTGGCATCATCGTATCTATCAGCGCGTGAATACGCCATGCCCAAATTAGTATAAGACTCAACATCTGTAGGGTTAAGCGACTTAGCGCCTTCTAAGAAATAAATAGCATCTCCAGCCCTATCTTCTCTCAAAAATATAGCACCCAAATTCGAAAGCACAACACCCGTTGTTTGTTCTTTGCTCAAATTTTCCATATAAAATGGCTCACCGTCACGTATATAAAAATCACGGCGATAAATGTCATCACCGCCAACAATTTGACCATTTTTTAAAGTTTCTATATTAATCTGTGTCACGCCATCGTCATAACGTGCAAAAAAATGGTCGGGTACGGACACGCCGTATATAGGTAAGTCCAAACGTTGTGCTAATGTTATGTATATTAAGCTCAGGCTCATACAAACACCTTTTTTTCGCTCCAAAACTCGGTGAAACAAAACATTATCTAAGTCAGCATTAGCCGCAGCGCTAAAATCCGCTTCAAATCCGGCGTCCTTGAATACAACCCAAGCCATGGCATCAATGATTTGTTGTGGTGTTTTGGCTTTTTTAAGACGCTTGCGCAATCTATTCGTCAGGTCTTTTAGAACAACCTCAGCCCTGTCCTTGGGATGGTTGAGCTTCAAGGCTAGGCTTGCATTACGAGAAATTAATAAGTGCCTATCCCCAAAATCATTTGGAGCAACCATTTCGGCATTAGCTGAGCCTATATTGCTAATGCTTAGTAGTCCCAATAGAAGGACTGTGAGACTACGCTTCATTGAGCCCGCTGGCATCAACAGCAAAACCAGCCGTATTAAGTTTATTTTGCATATCACTTTTATCCGCAGCACGGCTATAAGCTTCATTTGGCTCGACTAAATTATTCTGTACATGCTCCATTAAGTGATCATTCAATGTTTGCATACCTATAGACCTGCCGACTTGCATGGCATTAGCAATAGCGTGAATTTTGCTTTCTCTAATGTTGGCTGCAACCGCCAAATTAGTGACTAATATTTCGAGCGCTGCTACACGTCCACCGCCTACTTTCTTACACAAGTTTTGGGCAACCACACCTTTTAGAGAATCAGCCAGCATCGTTCTAATTTGAGCTTGTCTATCAGCCGGAAATTGATCAACAATGCGATTAATCGTCGATGAGGCCGTAGTTGTATGCAAAGTACCAAAAACCAAGTGGCCTGTCTCCGCTGTTTCTATAGCTATTTCGACTGTTTCCAAATCGCGCATTTCGCCAACCAGTACAATATCCGGATCTTCACGCAATGCCGCGCGTAGAGCGCGCTTAAAACTACCCGTATGTTTACCAACTTGCCGCTGATTAACCAAACTCTTACCACTGGGATACACAAATTCAATAGGATCTTCAATTGTGATGATATGGTCAGTGCGCGTTTTTAATATATGATCCATCATGGCGGCCAAGGTGGTTGACTTGCCACTACCTGTCGGACCAGTCACAACAACCAAACCCTTGCGTAATTCGCAGAATCTTAGAATAGACTTGGGTAGATTAAGCTCTTCAGCCGTCGGAATTTTGGAAGGAATGACGCGAAAAACACCTCCGGGACCACGATTATCATAAAAATAATTGGCCCGAAATCTACCAACGTCTGCAATTTCATAAGCAAAATCAGTATCATGAGTTTCTTCAAACTCAGCCCACGCTTCTTCAGTACAAACTTCTTTCAAAAACACACGCATTTCATTGGGTGGTATAGGCTTAGACCCCTCTTCCAAAAGCTGCATAGATCCATCTATCCTGCACATAGCGGCAATATCAGATGAAAAATGTAGGTCTGAAGCTCCTAGTTCAACTATTTTCTTAAGCATATCGTCCAACTTAGCCATGTTTATACCCCTTTTTTGTGAACACTTATGATATCAGAGTAATCCTATCTTTTGAATGAAAACTTGACTCCAATAAGGCCTGGTCTTAGAATATATCCAAGGTATAAAAATGTATAGAGAACAACTCAAACAATCCAAATCAGAATATATTATAGCAGCACCCTTATTGGGTGCCGTGAATGTGCATACGTGCGCTCTATGGTGCATGTGCACAAAACACATTCCATTGGATAATGGGTTGCGAGGAAAATTATAAATTAACTAATTTAAAAACAATTTTTTTACCAAAAACCCATTATCAAAATATTAATTTTGATAATGGGTTTTTTTTGTTCACACACCAAAAAGGAGGAAGTATGAAAGCAATTAAACCGAATAATAAGATCTGGAAGAGACATCCGGTCAAAATGACCGCGTTGCTTTATTTAAGAGATGCCCTTTTAAATGAGGCTTATGAGCAATGCGAGCAATTGGTTCGCATCGCGCGAGACTTTGGCGCCACTGATATGGAGCTAAAACTCTTGCTCGAAGATCCAAGACGCGCACCCGGATAGGCCCGTCATTGCGAGGCGCGCGTAGCAGCAACGCGGCAATCTAAAGGTTACTATTACTTTTGGATTGCTTCGTTGCTGTTCGCAATCTAACCCAAGCTAATTCTTTAACAAAGTAACAACTTTTGTTTGAGCAAAAATGTCATGCAAACATCGTCGATCAGATCCAAATATAAAACAACTATCTATAATTGAATAGCCTGGTATTAGGCAAAGAATAAAATTAAACCAGGAACGAATTAATACATTAGTTACGAAAGGATCACGACCCGTTGTTAGCGCAATAATTTGAATGCCGGATACTTTTTTACCCAAAGTCTGGCCGCAAGTGGCCAATAAATACGTTTGCACCCCAAAAACAATCACGCCGCATATAAAAATAATGATAACCATACTATTCGTCAGCGCGCCCGCCATATCACCTATAACCCATATTAAAATAAAGGGTAGTGGCACGATAAAGCGATCTATGATTTTGGCCCACAAACGTAACATGGGCGAGGCGCCATCGGTTGAATTCATAGTTTTATACTGTGGTTGGTATGGATACCGCTAATTTTAGGGGTTTTAATTCGGGTTTTCTGGCTGGGCGGTGTCTCACGCGATGATCGCTCAATATTTCGGCAGCTTGACCATCCAATAGACTAAAATTCTCACCAGATTCAAAATGCCTAACAAATATTTCACCATCTTGAACTAATAATTTCATTTCATCAGTATTATATTTAAAACTACCCCACCAATGTGCACCACGCGCCTCTATTTCTGTTCCATAAGCTGTAGCAGTGAACTTTGAATTCTGAGGCAATTCGGGAGAATTAAACAATATTTTCCCCTTAATGATTCGTGCAACATAATCCCCGCGTTCAAAATTAGAAATGGTGATAACTGTCTTAGGAGCTAAGTGCATACCCACGACTTGATTATAAATCACTTCTGCATTGCCATTAGGCCCAGTCACAACCGTGTCGCCTCTTCTCAATATCAAAGGTAACTCAGTCGCTTTGTCCACTAAAGTTTTGCCTGCAAAAACTTGTCCGGAAGCCTTAACTAAAATCGGCTTGCCTATAGGCTCTGAAGACGCGAATGATGAATTAGTGCATAAAAAAGTGGCGATTATGGAGATTGTGAATAAGTTTAATAGTCGGATTGGATTAGTCATATATTGTCCTATAGTTTTTCTGCTGGTAATAACAACTTCTTAACCTGAGTTTTTAATACATGTCCATCAAAAGGTTTGGCTAAAAAATAATCCGCACCCCATGATAGAGCATTTTCTTTTTGAGACCTGGACATTAAACTAGATATGACAATTATTTTGATAGATTCTGCTTGTTTATCGGCTTTGATATTTTTACATACCTGAAAACCATTCACATGCGGCATTAATACATCCACAATCACCATATCGGGCTTAAAACTTTGGATTTTTTCTTCAACCACTTGGCCGTCATAGCCGTGATCGAATTCATATTTAATATCGGGTTCTGATTCCAAAACTTCTTGGATAGATCTAACCATAACTTCATCGTCATCAACGATTAAAATACGTTTGCTATCTAAGTTATTAGAAACGTCCGCCTTAACTCCTAAAGTAATTCAGCTAATTCGTAGATTAATTTCTCTGAATCATCCCAGCTCAAACAAGGGTCAGTGATTGATTTACCGTAAGTGCCCTCTTCAACTTTTTGAGCACCACCTTCGATATAACTCTCAATTAACAATCCCTTAACCATCTTATTGAATTGTTCAGAATAACGACGACTATTAAGAATTTCTTTAGCAATACGAGGCTGCTCTTTGTATTTCTTACCTGAGTTAGCATGATTACAATCAACAATAATCGTTGGATGCTCTAATCCGCGTTTAACATATTCACCCATGAGACAATCAACCTCTTCATAGTGGTAATTAGGGACATTAACTCCATAGCTATTAAAGGCACCTCTCAAAATTGCGTGTGCCAATGGATTGCCTGAAGTTTTGACCTCTGAGCCAGAATAAATAAACTCATGTGGTAATTGTGCCGCTTGGACAGAATTGAGCATCACAGTCAAGTCGCCACTAGTGGGGTTTTTCATACCGACAGGAATATCGAATCCACTCACAGTCAAGCGATGTTGTTGATTTTCGACAGATCTAGCACCAACAGCGACATAACCCAATATGTCTTCTAAATAGGGATAATTAGCTGGGTATAACATTTCGTCGGCAGAGGCAAAACCGGATTCGGCCAATACTCGAACATGCATTCTTCGAATAGCTTTGAGACCTTCAACTATATTAGGTTTATCATTCGGGTCGGGCTGATGCGCCATACCTTTATAACCTTCGCCTGTGGTCCTAGGCTTATTTGTATAAACCCGTGGAATAATAAAAATCTTTTCTTTGACGCGCTCATAAACACCTCGCAAACGGTTCATATAATCAATGACCGCGTCTTCATTGTCAGCCGAACATGGGCCTATAATGAGCAAAAATCGATCATCTTCGCCCAAAAAGATCTTTTTCAAATCTGCGTCATATTGCTTTTTTACTTGCATTAATTCATTCGATAAAGGAATCTCAGCTTTGATTTCTTCAACGCGTGGGATTCTTTGTATATATTCAAAACTCATAATTATTCACCAATTCTCTACTTATATTACTTAATATGTATAAGCCGTTATTGTAACAAGATATACGAATACATAGCAATCTGAGATTTTTTTGCACTAATCATGGAAAAGGTTAGGAATAAATATTCTCTTCAGACCTCAAGCTAGAAAAATAGCATTATTTAGAGTATACTCAAAACTACTCCATATGGGGGCGACTGGTATCGATCTGTGCTATCGTTCTTATAGTGGCCATGCAGAGGTTGTAAGGAGGCCTCTCTCCGTTCGCGGATTTACCCTCGGGTAAAAAAACACCTTACACAAACATAAACGCCAAAACAACAAGCGTTAACTCATTTCAGGTTCCAGCTTTTCGCCTTCCTGTAATGAGTCCAATGGCTATATAAACTAGCCATCGTCACTTTCTGACCACCTGCGGCAGGAAATCTGGCGTAACTTAGCGGGTTAGCTCTATAAAGGTGCCTTTTCTTTATTGAGTGAAATTCAAGAGGGCTGGCATCATCGATATCCTGTCGCTCGGAGATCTTTGATGTGAGATTAAATGAGCGACTATGCATGTAGAGACTATAGGTGAGGTTCGTAGACACGTGGGTTCGATTCCCACCGCTTCCACCATATTAAAAAAGGCGACCGTTTTTACGGTCGCCTTTTTTAATATGGTGGAAGCGGTTTAGAATTGGGGCCTCACTGTCTCGGCCCCGTTCGTAGCACGTGCTCCTTATTCGTCGCACACTCACTACCATTTTCCTTTTTTTAACTGTGGCTTCGTTGCTGCTAATTTTTGAAGCGTTCGCGTATAAATCAATACTGCTCACGCATAAAAAATTCTTGCGCCTCGCCACAACTAAAAATAACTGGAAAATGAAGATTGAGTCTTACGATCACTGCATGATCGTGGTAGTTGCGCCTGGATGGCGCTAGGTAACCCATTAGAGTTTAGCGACCATTTATACGGTCGCTTTTTTATTTGGAATCGGTTCGCTTCTACAAAAACTTTAACGCGAAGCGTTAATGTAGCCAAATTACGATTTGACCCCTTTATGAAACCACTCCAAACGACGCAACACACAACACCCCAAAGAAGCCAATAATTATTATAATTTTAAGTGTGTTCAATTGACGTCACCAAGCGCATCATGGACAGACCCCTTCAAATTTAAGCTCTATAATTTCTAATTTGATAGAAGTCATATTACCTCCCCAAAGTGCGTGAATCAATTTATTCTGGTGACTTGGTAGCGACCGGATAAAGTGGAGACGGCTTTTTTGATTTTTTGTTCGTTCCAGGTCGGATGTTGAGTTTTGATGACATCGTGGATATGAAGTCCCGTGTGTTTTAGGAGTAGGGTCATATCCCGTTTTAAATGTTTACTGCATGTCGGACATGTGTAGGTTGTCATTTTG